>JBDSQT010000238.1:0-8572 GCA_039929665.1 Paraperlucidibaca sp. | reverse complement strand
TTAATGCCCAATATAACCAAGCCAAGCCCGCGCAAACGCTGCTTAATATGCGCTTGGCTGATGCCCTCGTAAGCGCCAAAGGCTGGCCCGACACCGGCGTGGTGGCGAGCATTTATATTCCGTATTTACAGCGCTTTCAGACACAGCTAGCCGGTGCGCTAACAGCAAATCTAC
The DNA here is from genome assembly GCA_039929665.1 of Paraperlucidibaca sp. Lineage (GTDB taxonomy): Bacteria > Pseudomonadota > Gammaproteobacteria > Pseudomonadales > Moraxellaceae > Perlucidibaca. The sequence continues at coordinate 8,398 of JBDSQT010000238.1, read as the reverse complement.
AGTGGCGGGGCGCATGGCCCGCTGGTCAAGGCCAAGCCAGCGTCGTGCTGAAGCAACTAGTGCAGCGCAACGGCACAAAATCTGCCACACCGCTGCTCAAGCAAGCCAGGCTCACGCTCGCTGGACGCCTTGAAAAGCATCGCCTGACACTCGATGTAGCCGCCAACCAAGGTGCTGTCGCGCTAAAGGCCGAGGGTGGCTTAGCGTTGAAAAGTAAGTCGTGGGCTGGCCAGTTAACTCAAGCCACCGTGACCCCATCACAAAGTCGTTGGCAGCTTAAAAGTGCGGCGACGCTGTCAGTTTCATTGAGCGAAAGTCATTTAGAGCAAGCCTGCTGGCAGCAAACTGATGCGGCCTTGAGTCCTTGGCAAGTCTGCACACAGGTTGATTTAAACCCGCAGCAATGGCTGGCGACGCTAACCGCGCAAGCACCGACAGGTGGCAGCCTAAAAGCCAATGTTCGCCGCGATCCTAGGGTCAGCGAGCCACTTCTCGATGCTGATCTCAGTTGGCAAGCCATTAATCTCGCGACACTGCCCATAGCATTGCCAGAAGGCTTGGCGTTTAGCGGGCGCAGCGCTGGCGATATCCGTGTCGCGGGCACGCTAGCTCAGCCGGCACTGACTGGCCAATGGTCTGTAGATGCCAGCGTAGATTGGCCGCGTTATGGCCTGCAATGGCCACAGTTCATCATTGATGGCCGTTTAAGCGGTCAGCGCAGCACGTGGACTGCGGTGCTAAAAGACAGTAGCAATGGCCAGCTCACCATGACAGGTCAGGCCGGTTGGCAGCCTGACGTCAGTGTGAGCGCGCAAATCACGGGCGATCAACTGGCCTTCACTTATGCGCCGTGGGTGCAAGGCAAGATCTCACCTAAGGTCGATGTGGCGTGGAAAAATCAACAGCTTAGCGTCAAGGGTGATGTCTTGGTCAATCGCGCCGACATCACCTTGAAGTCCTTAGCCGCCGGTGCGCCTAAACCCTCATCTGATGTCGTGGTGGTGCGTAACCGTGAAGGTCGCCGCATTGCCTTAAACGACGCGCCCAATGGCCTGCCGCTGAGTTTGCATCTGCGCATTATTCTTGGCGATGCGATTTCCCTGACCGGCTATGGCCTCGATGCCGGCCTGCGTGGTCAGCTGTTGTTGACGCAGTCACCGAGGACGCCGATGGCCGCCACTGGCGAAATCAGCCTAAAGCCCAACGCGCAATTTGCGGCTTACGGCCAGCGCCTAAACATTGAGCAGGGCCGCTTACTGTTTGCTGGCCCATTAACTACCCCGGATATTCGCCTAAGCGCCTCACGCGAGATCGATGGTGTCAAAGTCGGCGTCAAAGTCACTGGCCAAGCACCCAAGCCGGTGATGGCACTGACCAGCGACAGCCCCATGTCACAGGATGAAATCTTGTCCTATTTGCTACTCGGGCGCGCGCTGGGCAATAGTCAGGAGGCCAGCGCTGCCGATAAGCAGGCCTTAGCATTGAGTGCCGCGTTGAACCTAACCGGTAAAACCGGGGCCGTGGGCTTGCTGGGGCAGCGTTTAGGTATCAGCGATTTTGCCATCGGCACTCAAGGCAATTCAGCGTCTACCGAGGTCGCTGTATCGGGGCGTTTGAGCCCGAAATTGTGGCTAAGCGTTGGTCGTGGTGTGTTCCAGCCCTCGCAGTCGGTCACGGTGCGCTATCAAATCAATCGTCGATTGTCGCTTGAGGCCTTAAGCGCGCTAGAGTCGGCAATTACCTTGTTTTATAGCTGGCGGTTTTAGCGCTACACTAGCGCGCTAATTTTGTGCCTATTTTGAGTGTGCTACGCGCGTCTTGACGCGCGGCAATGAGGAGTTTTCATGCCGGTTATTACCTTGCCCGATGGCTCGCAGCGCGAGTTTGAGCAGCCTGTGAGCGTTATGGATGTGGCTGCCAGCATTGGCCCGGGCTTGGCGAAAGTCACACTGGCAGGGCGTCTGCTCCATGCCAATGGCGACGCGCGCCTGATCGATGCTTGCGACGTCATCAGTGAGGATGTGCAGCTGCAAATCATCACGCCGAAAGACGACGCGGGGGTGGAGATTATTCGTCACTCCTGCGCGCACTTAGTCGGCCATGCCGTGAAGCAGTTGTACCCGACCGCGAAAATGGTCATTGGACCAGTTATTGCTGAAGGCTTTTACTACGACATCGCCTATGAGCGCCCCTTCACGCCAGATGATATGGCGGCGATTGAAGCGCGGATGAAAGAGCTGATTGCCAGCGATTACGATGTGGTGAAAAAAATGACGCCGCGCGCGGAGGTCATTGAAATTTTTAAGGCGCGTGGCGAGGAATACAAGCTGCGCCTGATCGACGATATGCCTGAAGAGCAGGCCATGGGTTTGTATTATCACGAAGAATACGTCGATATGTGTCGTGGCCCGCATGTGCCTAATACGCGGTTTCTGAAGGTCTTTAAGCTCACCAAGCTCAGTGGTGCGTACTGGCGCGGCGATGCTAATAATGAGCAATTGCAGCGTGTATATGGCACGGCTTGGGCCGATAAAAAGCAGTTGGCCGCCTATATTCAGCGCATTGAGGAGGCAGAAAAGCGCGACCATCGCAAAATCGGCCGCGCACTAAATCTGTTCCACCTACAAGAGGAAGCGCCGGGCATGGTGTTCTGGCATCCGCATGGCTGGACGATTTATCAAGAAATTGAACAATACATGCGCCGTATCCAGCGTGATGCCGGCTATGTGGAAGTACGCACACCACAGGTCGTGGACCGTGTGCTGTGGGAGAAGTCCGGGCACTGGGGTAACTACGCAGAGAATATGTTCACCACGCAGTCTGAAAGCCGTGATTACGCCGTTAAGCCGATGAATTGCCCGTGTCACGTACAGGTGTTCAACCAAGGTCTGAAGTCTTACCGTGACCTACCATTGCGGATGGCCGAATTCGGCGCCTGTCATCGCAATGAGCCATCCGGTGCGCTGCACGGCATCATGCGGGTCCGTGGCTTTACGCAAGACGACGCGCATATTTTCTGTACCGAAGCGCAAGTGCGCCAAGAGGCCGCTGACTTCATTCGCCTGACGCTCAAAGTCTATGCCGACTTCGGCTTTAATGACGTCACGCTTAAGCTCTCCACACGACCTGCCAAGCGTATCGGTAGCGATGAGCAATGGGATACGGCCGAAAAAGCGCTAGCTGATGCACTCGATGAGTCCGGTTTGAGCTGGTCGTATTTGCCAGGCGAGGGCGCATTTTATGGTCCGAAAATCGAATTCACTCTGCATGATTGCTTAGGCCGTGCTTGGCAGTGCGGCACGCTGCAATACGATCCCAACTTGCCCGAACGCCTCGATGCTAGCTTTGTTGCTGAAGACAGCACGCGTCAGCGCCCGATCATGCTGCATCGTGCTATCTTAGGTTCCTTCGAGCGTTTTATCGGCATGTTGCTGGAGAACTACGCGGGTATTTTGCCGACGTGGCTGTCTCCGGTGCAGGTTTGCGTGATGAATATCACCGATAAACAGGCGCCATCAGTCGTCGATGTTGAAAAAGTCTTAAAATCTCAGGGCTTTCGCGCCATTAGCGACTTGAGAAATGAGAAGGTAGGCTATAAAATCCGCGAGCGTACGCTTCAGCGTGTCCCGTATATGCTAGTTATTGGCGATCGGGAAGCCGAGCAAGGCTTGGTGGCTGTGCGTACACGCCGAGGTGAAGACCTTGGCACTATGCCGTTGGCGGCGTTCATTGAGCGTTTGCAGGCGGATATCACCCAGAAGGGTCAATTAATGGAGAATGAACATTAAGCCAGATAATAAGTCGGGTCGTGACAGCAAGCGCGCGACCATTAACGGAGACATCACGCACCGTGAAGTGCGTCTGATTAACCAAGATGGTGAGCAAGTCGGGATTGTAGGTATTCGTGAGGCTATCGCCGCTGCAGAAGCAGTGGCTTTGGATCTCGTCGAAATCGTGGCCGATGCTGAGCCGCCCGTCTGTCGCATCATGGACTATGGCAAGTTCGTTTTCGAAAAAAGGCAGCAGGCTAAAGAAGCTAAGAAAAAGCAGCACCAGATGCAGATTAAAGAGATGAAACTGCGTCCTGGTACTGAAGAGGCCGACTACCAAGTCAAGCTGCGTAATATCGTTCGCTTTCTAGAAGAAGGCGATAAGTGCAAGATTACATTGCGCTTTCGCGGACGCGAAATGGCGCACCAAGAGCTGGGCTTAAAGCAGCTACAACGAATTGAGGTCGATCTGGCCGAGATCGGGGTTGTGGAACAACACCCGAAAATAGAGGGACGTCTGATGGGCATGCTCATCGGTCCTAAGAAAAAGAAGTAAGTTGGCAGGACGCTAATTTACAGCTTACCCCCAAGTCAGTCGGGTCCAGTCTGCGGACCGCTCGACATAGGCTGAAAGGGTCACTAACGAGGTAAGACACAATGTCTGCAAAGATCAAGACCAAACGAGCCGCTGCAAAGCGCTTCGTGAAGACGGCGAATGGCTTTAAGCGCAAGCAAGCCTACAAGCGCCACATCCTCACCAAAAAATCGGCGAAGCGTATTCGTCAGCTACGCCCCATGACACAGGTTGCTGCCTGTGACGTGCCAAGCGTGCTGCGCATGCTGCCTAACTGCTGATCTGACGGAGGATAAAATATGGCTCGTGTAAAACGTGGTGTTGTTGCCCATCGCCGTCACAAAAAAGTTCTCGATCGTGCTAAGGGTTACTACGGTGCTCGTTCGCGCGTCTATCGCGTAGCATTCCAGGCGGTTATCAAAGCCGGCCAGTATGCTTATCGTGACCGTCGCCAGAAAAAGCGCCAGTTCCGTGCCCTTTGGATTGCTCGTATCAACGCGGCTTCGCGCTTGAACGGTCTGTCCTACAGCCGTTTGATCAACGGTCTGAAAAAGGCATCCATCGAAATCGACCGTCGCGTGCTGGCAGATATTGCCATGCATGATGCCGCTGGTTTCGCTGCGATTGCTGAAAAGGCCAAGGCTAGCCTCGCTGCCTGATCGATCGGTTATCGCTTAGTCGATGACCTACCGTGCCGGCGTGCTGGCACGGTATAAAGGGGAAGGGCCGTTGTGGTTCTTCCCCTTTTTTATTGACCTGTCTTGCTGCTGTTGCGCAGACACTTATATTGAATATTGGCCATTAAGTGCCGAGTTCTAAACGAGATGATGGCCTATGAGTGATTTGCAGGCTTTAGTCAGCGCCGCAAGAGCCGCTGTTGCCGCCGCCCATGACGTTGCTGCCGTAGAGCAGCTACGCGTGGAGTATTTGGGTAAAAAGAGTGTGCTTAGCGAGCAATCACGCCGCTTAGGTAGCATGGACCCTGATGCGCGCCGTGCGTTTGGTGCAGAGCTAAATGCCGTTCGCGATGCCGTGACTGAGGCCATTGGTACGCGTAAAGCCGTACTTGAGGCACAGGCCTTGAGTGACAAACTCAGTCGCGAGCAACTCGATGTCACGTTACCGGGCCGTGGTGAGCAAGCCGGCGGTTTGCACCCAGTGACGCGTGTCATGGAGCGTATTGAAGATTTTTTCACGCAAGCTGGCTTTCAGATTGCCGATGGTCCCGAAGTGGAAGATGACTTTCATAACTTTGAAGCGCTGAATATTCCTTCGCACCATCCCGCGCGCGCCATGCACGACACCTTTTATTTCGATGCTAACCGCCTGCTGCGCACACACACCTCGCCAGTGCAGGTGCGTGTCATGGAGTCACAGCAACCGCCGATTCGTATCGTTTGTCCGGGTCGTGTCTATCGTTGCGACTCGGACTTGACGCATTCGCCGATGTTTCATCAAGTCGAAGGCCTACTGATTGATGAAAACGTTAGCTTTGCTAGCCTGAAGGGCATTATTTCCGAGTTCTTGCAGGTATTTTTCGAGCAAGAGCTGAAGGTACGTTTTCGCCCGTCGTATTTCCCCTTTACCGAGCCCTCGGCCGAAGTCGATATTGCCTGTGTAATGTGTCAGGGCAAGGGTTGTCGTGTCTGTAAGCAAACTGGCTGGTTAGAGGTTTTAGGCTGCGGCATGGTGCACCCACAAGTACTCAGCAATTGCGGCATCGATCCAGAGAAGTACCAAGGCTTCGCGTTTGGCATGGGCGTTGAACGTTTTGCGATGCTGCGTTATGGCGTCAATGATCTGCGTTTATTTTTCGATAATGACGTGCGCTTTTTGCGTCAATTTTCCTAAAAATCAATTATTTATAGAGCGTGCTTAAGGCGTGCTTTGCGAGTGTGTTATGCAATTTAGTGAACAGCGCCTGCGTCGTTTAGCGAGCCCATCGGTCAACACTGCCGACTTGGCACATCAGCTCACCATGGCCGGCCTAGAGGTCGATGCCATTGAGTCGATGGCGCCCGCGTTTAGCGGTGTAGTGGTTGGTCGCGTGGTCAGCATTGAGCCAGATCCCGATGCTGACAAGCTGCGCGTAGCCATGGTTGATGTTGGCCAGCCAGATCTGCTGCAGATCGTTTGCGGTGCCGCCAATGTGCGCGCCGATATTCGCGTGCCGGTAGCCACTGTTGGCGCGATACTGCCCGGTGATTTTCGCATCAAGGCCGCCAAGCTGCGTGGTGTTGCCTCGGCTGGCATGCTCTGTGCCGAACAAGAGCTTGGTCTGGCTGAACAGTCCGACGGCCTTTGGGAGCTCCCCAGTGACGCGCCCATTGGCGCCAGTATCCGTGACTACTTAGCCCTCGATGACCAACTCATCACGCTAGGTCTGACGCCTAACCGTGGCGATTGCCTAAGCCTGCGTGGCTTGGCTCGCGAGACTGCTGCAGTGTTTGGTTTAGATATCGATGTCGCGCTGCCAGCAGTGATTGCCGCCAGCGCTGAGCACAAGCGCGTGATTGCTATTGATGATGCCAGCGCTTGCCCACGCTATGTTGGCCGCGTCATTCGTGGCCTACGCCAAAGCCAGAGTCCCGCGTGGCTCGTTGATGGTTTGCGCCGTTATGGCGTACGCAGCGTCAGCCCATTAGTGGATATCACGCAATGGGTGATGCTTGAACTCGGCCAACCTATGCACGCGTTTGATGATCAGCGCCTAAGTGGCACGGTGCGTGTACGTCGCGCGCAAGCCGGTGAGTCGTTGACCTTGCTCGATGGTCAGGTCCTGAGTCTGCGCGACAATAGCCTTTTGATTGCCGATGACAGCGGTGCAGTTGCTTTAGCCGGTGTGATGGGCGGGCAGAGCACTGCCGTATCTGAAGCTACCGTTGATGTATTTTTAGAAGCCGCACACTTTGATCCGCTGGCATTAGCCGGTGAAGCGCGGCGTTATGGCTTACATACTGACGCGTCGCACCGTTTTGAGCGCGGCGTTGATGCCGAATTGCCGCGCCATGCCATTGAGTTCGCCACAGCACTGATTATTGAGATCTTAGGTGGTGAGGCCGGCCCTCTACTCGAGATGGTCAGCGCTGAGTATCTGCCACAGCGTCCAGCCATCAGCCTGCGTCGCCAGCGCATCAGCCGTGTGCTGGGCTTTAGCATTGATGACACGCGTGTCTCGACGCTTCTGAGCCGCTTAGGCATGCAGATCGACGCCACTAGCGAGGGATGGTTGGTGACGCCGCCCAGCCATCGCTTCGATATCAGTATTGAAGTTGATCTGATTGAAGAGTTGGCGCGCCTCACTGGCTATAACGAATTACCGGTGGCGCCAGCCATGGCCGCCATTACGCTAACGCCGCGCAGTGAGTCGGCGCAGAGCCTGCGCCGCTTAAAGCGTGCGTTAGTCGATATGGGCTACCAAGAGGCCATCACCTATAGTTTTACCGAAGCCTCCGTGCAGCAAGCCTTTACGCCAGAGCTTGAGCCGCTAACACTGGCCAATCCGCTCTCCCAAGAGCTCGCCAGCATGCGCACCAGCTTGCTGCCAGGCTTGCTAATGGCCGTGCGTCATAACCAAAGCCGTCAGCAAAGCCGCGTTCGCTTGTTTGAAGCTGGCATGCGCTTTTTGCCTAAGGTTGATGGCCTCGTGCAAGAACCTATGCTCGCGGGGGTGATGGTTGGCACGGCGTTGCCCATGCTCTGGAGTAACACGAAGACCGGCGTCGACTTCTATGATCTGAAAGGGAATATTGAGCACTTGCTGAGTGTCGCCAGAGTCGCTACGCTGCGATTTGTGGCGGCACAACGTCATGGTTTCCATCCTGGACAGTGTGCAGAGTTATATGACGGTGATACCTGCTTAGGCGTGCTTGGTGCGATTCATCCCAGCACCTTGGCGGCCTTTGATGTCGATGGTCCAGTATTTGCCTTTGAGATGTCGCAGCAGCTTTTGGCCTTAGGCAGCCTGCCGGGCTTTACGCCGCTGTCGCGCTTTCCGCAGGTGCAACGCGATTTGGCTTTATTGGTGCCAATAGCGCTCAACGCTGAGGCTGTT
>JBDSQT010000237.1:0-9759 GCA_039929665.1 Paraperlucidibaca sp. | reverse complement strand
CAATAGCGCGCAGGCCAGCACAACCGAATGGCAAATAGAGTGTCTTAATATAAAAGAACCCCGCCGAAGCAGGGTTCCTGTGACGCCGCGTAAACTCACGCTTTTACATAACCTGCCAATGTGCTGTCAGCAGCCATGACGCCATTGAGGGCATCGAGGACTTGGCCAGCGGTGACATTTTCAGGCGCAAAAATGGTGCCGAAGTTGTCACGAGCGGCTTGGAAGAATGCCGGCTTGTCAGTGGCGGGCACACCCATCAGGTCGGCCAACACATTCAGGCTTTCACCCTGGCCTACCGACATATCACGCGCCAGTTTTTCAATATTGGAACCGGTGTACATGGTCAAACGCACGCGAGAGCTGATAACGCCGCTATGTTGGCAACCCAAGGTGCCGGTGGTAATACCAAGAGTCTGGTTACCTAAGGTACCGTTGGTGGTTGCTGCCAGGATTTTTGGTACTAAGCCAGATTGGCCAGCCCACAACACAGTACCAATGCCGCAACCTACGTCTTGATCTGCCGATGCCACGGTGCTCATGCTGGCTAGCAAGGCCACAGCCAGTAGTTTTTTCATGGGATAACCCTCAGTCATTGAGAAGACGCCAACTAGCACTCAGGACTAGCGACGGATTTGAGTGTACGCCTATTGTCATAGAACAAAACCGGACTCCCGTCTGTTTTATAGACAAACGGTTTTGCGTAACGCCATTTTTCACCGCGCAATGGCCGCAGAACTAACTTCTTAGTCTGCCGCTCTAAACAGCCCTTGAGATTTTCCGAATTGACCTCATATACAAACTATTCGCCGTGTCATTAGGCGTGAACTTTTCGTGCTTTCGACAATTCGCCATATCAAGGAGCTGCCATGACCATCGCTGCCGACAAAAAAGAAACCCGTGGCTTTGAGGCCGAAGTCTCAAAACTGCTGCACTTAATGATTCACTCGATGTATTCAAATCCTGAAATTTTCCTGCGCGAGCTGGTTTCAAATGCTTCCGATGCGGCCGATAAATTGCGCTTTGAGGCGTTGTCTAAGCCCGAGCTACTCGGTGCTGACAGCGAGCTGGGCATTTGGATTAGTGTCGATAGTGAGGCGAAAACGCTGACCCTGCGTGATAACGGCATCGGCATGAATCGCGATGAAGTCGTTGCAAACTTGGGCACCATTGCGCGCTCAGGCACCAGTGATTTCATGAAAAAATTGAGTGGCGATGAGAAAAAAGACAGCCAACTCATTGGTCAGTTTGGTGTTGGTTTCTACTCAGCATTTGTTGCTGCCGAGCGTGTGGTGCTAACCACTCGCCGTGCCGATGCTGCTGCGACAGAGGCCGTGCGTTGGGAGTCAGAAGGCACCGGCGAGTTCACTGTCGAGACTATTGAGCAGGCCGAGCGTGGCACCACTATTACGCTGCATCTGCGTGACTCTGCACAAGAGTTTGCTGAGCCATTCCGTGTGCGTAGCATCATCAATAAATACGCCGAGCACATCGCGCTGCCGGTGCATTTGCTGCAAAAAGCCGAGAAAGAGGGTGAGGCCGATAGCTGGGAAGTCGTCAACCAAGCAAAAGCGCTATGGACACGCGCGCGCTCAGAAGTCAGCGACGAAGACTATCAAGCCTTTTACAAACACATTGGTCATGACTACGAGAATCCCCTGAGCTGGAGCCACAACAAAGTTGAGGGCAAGCTCGAATATACCTCGCTACTTTTTGTGCCTGGCCGCGCGCCATTTGATCTCTATCAGCGCGACGGTGCCCGTGGCCTCAAGCTCTATGTGCAGCGCGTGTTTATTCGCGATGATGCTGAGCAGTTTTTACCGCTCTACCTACGCTTCATTAAAGGTATCGTCGACTCCAACGACCTACCATTGAACGTCTCGCGTGAACTACTGCAGTCGTCCGATATTATCGATTCGATGAAGTCGGCACTGACCAAGCGTAGCTTGGAGATGCTCAGCAAGCTCGCTGGCGATCCTGAGAAATATGCGGCGTTCTACACCGCTTTTGGCCAAGTTTTGAAAGAAGGTTTGGCGGAAGACTTTGCCAACAAAGACAAAATCGCCGGCTTGTTGCGCTTTGCCTCTAGCACCACAGGTGAGGGCAGGGCAGAGGTGTCGTTGCCTGACTACATCACTCGCATGAAAGACGCACAAGACACGATTTATTATGTCACTGCGGAAAATTATGTGACCGCGTCGAACAGCCCACACCTAGAACTGTTCCGCAAAAAAGGCGTGGAAGTGTTATTGCTCACCGACCGCATTGACGAATGGATGATGAGCTACTTGACCGAATTTGATGGCAAGAAGTTCCAGCACATCGGTAAGGGCGAGATCGATTTGAGCGCGATTGCCGGTGAAAGCGCTGAGCCACAAGTGACTGAAGAAGAGTCTAAGCAGGCTGAAGCCTTGGTTGAGCGCTTACAAAAAGCCTTAGACCAGCGCGTGAAAAGCGTGCGCACCACGACGCGCTTGAGTGAGTCACCCACCTGCCTCGTGCTGGACTCTTTCGATCCAGGCTTCCAAATGCGTCAGCTCATGGAAGCCGCTGGTCAGAAAATGCCTGAGGTGAAGCCGATTTTAGAGATCAACCCCAGCCATCAGCTGATTAGCCGCTTAGCGGAAGAGACCGATGACGCGCGCTTTAGCGATTTAGCCTATGTGTTGCTAGATCAAGCCGCCTTGGCGGAGGGTGCGCAGCTCGATGATCCCGCCGCCTATGTGCGCCGTGTGCAACGGCTGCTGCAGTCATAAGCAATTTCTGACGGATCGTCCGACAGAAATCGGTTCTTAGAGGAAGGGCATGGGTATACTCACCATGCCCTTTTTTTATGTACAGTGCGTTTCAACGAGCGTCTTTTGAGGATTTTCTATGTCGACGCTGAGAGTCGCCGTGTTGGGTGGTGGCAGTTTTGGCACCGTGATTGCCAATTTAGCCGCCAGCAATGGCCATCCCACCACACTCTGGTTGCGTGATCCCACACAGCTTGCCGATATGCGTGCAAGCTACGAAAACACACGCTATTTGCCGGGCTTTGCGTTATGCCCCGATTTACAGTTTAGTGATGATTTACAGGCTACCGTGGCCGCCGCCGATCTTATTTTTGTCTCTATTCCTAGCAAGGCCTTTCGCTCGGTCATCACTGCCGCGAAGCCGGCCTTTCGCCCAGACCATATGCTAGTCAGTACCACTAAGGGCGTAGAAAAAGGCAGCTTTGCCTTAATGAGTGAGATTTTGCGCGAGGCTTCAGGGCTCGAACGCATAGGCGTGATTAGCGGGCCAAACTTGGCTAAAGAAATCATGGCTAAGCAAATTGCAGGCACGGTGGTCGCTAGTGCCGATGAGTCACTGCGCGACGCGGTGACTCAGGCGCTGTCCTGCACATTTTTCCGTATCTTCGCTAACACCGATGTCTATGGCGTGGAGCTCAGTGGCGCGCTGAAAAATATTTATGCCGTGGCCTCGGGTATTGCCGCGGCACACAAGCTCGGTGAAAACACCCGTGCCATGTTACTGACACGCTCGTTAGCGGAAATGAGCCGTTTTGCTGTGCACTTGGGCGCAAACCCACTGACTTTCTTGGGGCTGGCGGGCGTTGGCGATTTGCTGGCGACCTGCTCGTCGTCATTGAGCCGTAACTACCAGGTAGGTTTTGCTATTGGCTCGGGACAGAGCATTGAAGAGATCGTTGAGGATCTTGAGCAGACTGCTGAGGGCATCAATACTATCCATATGGTCAAACATAAGGCTGACGAAATGGGCATTCGCATGCCGCTAGTCAGCGGCCTCTACGACATCATTTACAATGGTAAAAGCCTCTATGACGTGGTGTTGGCGATGATGCTGGCCAGTCAAAGCAGTGATGTTGAGTTTGTCTTGCCCAAGCCAGGCGAGGCTTAAGCATGCGCCTGTATTTGCTGCGCCATGCCGACGCCGCTTTTGAAGCTGAGCGCGATGAGCTACGCCCTTTAACGGCGCGTGGCTGGGCGCAGGCTCAAGATGTTGCTGATTGGCTCTGCGGTCAAGTCACCGGCCCAGTGCGTGTGGTCGCCAGCCCTTTGTTGCGCGCACAGCAGACGGCCTCTGTGGTGAGTCAGGCTCTTGGCTTGGCCTTGGCTTCACAGATGCCGGAATTGTCGTCCGATGGTGATCCATTACGCGCCGAAACCGCACTGTCATTGCTGGCTGGAGAAGGCATTGAAGATCTCATTGTGGTCAGTCATATGCCGCTAATTGCCAGTCTTTATGCGTGGATTGCCGAGGGCACATTGACCACCGGTGAGGCTTACGATTTAGCTGAAGTTCGGGTCTTAGCGTTAGATATTATTGCGCCCGGTTTGGGGCAGGTAGATGGCGGCTATCGTCCTGAGATCGCTGAAGCAACCGGCGACTTACGCAGTTTTATGACGCGCTTTACCGGTGATAAATGAGGATGACGCGATGATATTTTTAGCGGTAGTGTTCGCGTCTGTGCTGTCGAGTCTGTTGACGCTGTGGATAGCGCGTTGGTGGTTATTGAGCCAAGGGCAAACGATTTGGTCACGTGAGATTGATGCGTTGCATGAGTCACTGGCACGCACGGTGGAGATTCGCGTGAAGCGCGCGATGATCGAGAGTTTGGCGGAAACGCGACAAGATGAAGACTTGCGCGAGACGACATGGAAGGCCGCACGCTCGGGCGGTGAGCTGATTAATGAGAGCATGAAGTCGTGGCTGAAGCGCCGCAAGGTGAGTGGCGAGTAAGGAGTTGCGCCTAGGCGCGGTTTCCCGAGCGCTTTACTTACGCCAAACTCGACTGGCCACTAGTGCCATTGCTAGGGCGATGGCCATCAGTTCGGCTTGAGCTAAGCCGAACAGTCGCGCGCTTAATGTTTCGCCGGGCAGTAGCGTGGCGAGCAGAGCAAGCAGCACCAAGGCCATGCCCAACATATCCCAACGTTTTTGCTTGGCCCATGCCGCCTCGCGTTCAGCCCAAGCCCGCTCTTGCTTGGCCAGCGCGGTTTTTAAGTCTTGAATTTCGCTTAATGCCTCGCGCAACATGCCCGGCATAGGCATTAAGTCGCTCAGCCAGCTGGGATCGTGGCGACGAATTTTTTTCCAGAGCTCGGTGATATTGAGGTGTTCGCGCAGCCAGCGTGCAAACACGGTGCGGACATTAGTTTCATGCAGCAAGTCGGCCAGCCAATTCACCGCTTCGCTATCGCCCCAGAGACGAATGCGTCCGGCGTTATCAAGGCGCTGTTGACCTGTGAGCACGGCGAGCAGTGACAGCAGTGAGCCATTAATACGAACGCTGGCGCGACCGGGGCTACGGCTACTGATTTCAATGCCGTGTGCGGTAAACAATAGATAAGCAGTGAACGCAGGGTCGTTGGCTTTCACGCGCACCACCAGCCCCTCGCGTGATAAAACTTGCGCGCGCGTGAGTTCATCATGCTCGATGCAGGCGTTGAGCAGGCTTTCAACCACGCCAAGACCGAGCTCGGCAATTAGGCTGGGCGGCGCGTCGTGCTCGGCGCTGCCCGTCGCGCTGTCGGCGCTGTTGAACGAATTGTTATTATCAGTCATTGCCAGCCTCGGGCGGCGCCGTGTTACGCGGCGTCTGTGTATACTGCGCGTTTATCCGGCCAATTCTGCGTGATTTTTCGGCCTAATGCTTCCCATTTTCACAGGAAATAGATGAACGACTGGCTCACCGTGTGGCTCAATCAACCGCAAGCCTATACCTATTTGGCCATACCCGTCGTGGCTGCTGTGGTCGGCTGGCTGACCAATTGGCTAGCCTTAGCAATGACCTTCAAGCCTATCGAGTTTGTTGGCTTTCGCCCGCTACGCCTAGGCTGGCAAGGCATCGTGCCATCTAAATCAGGCAAGATGGCCGGCATCGTGGTCGATAACGCACTCGCCAAATTGGCTGATTTATCCGAGCTCTTTCAGGCCATGGAGCCGGATAAAATTGCCGAGCATATCGCCAGTAATATTGATGAGCGCATCGAGGATTATATCGATGAGGTCATGCGCGAAAATCATGCCGTGCTCTGGGAGCGCGTGCCATTGATGGTGCGTCGCCGTGTCTATGCGCGCACGCGCCGGCAGCTGCCCGAGGTCATGGACAATATTGTTGAAGACATGGCGGCCAACATCGAGCAACTGGTTGATCTGCGTGACATGGTAATCCGCATGATGCGCGCCAATAAAGCGCTGGTGGTGCGTGTGTTTACCGAGGTTGGTGCCAAGGAATTGAGTTTTGTCGTACGCTCCGGTGCGTATTTCGGTTTTCTCTTTGGCCTGATTGAGCTGGCTATTTTCACGGTGTATCCCGAGCCATGGCTGCTGCCGGTATTTGGTTTCGTCGTGGGTTATTTGACCAATTGGCTAGCCCTCAATCTGATCTTTCGTCCCGTCGAGCCTATAAGCTGGGGCCCGCTGCATTTGCATGGCCTGTTTATGCGCCGCAAAGCAGAAGTGGCCGATAAACTCTCCGCGCTCACCACGGCTGAAATTATCAATCTGCGTAATCTCATGGTTGAAGTGCTCACCGGGCCACAGGCGGGTAAAACTCGCGCCATTGTGAAGCGGCATTTACGACCCTTACTGGACTCCTCAGTGATTCGCGCGGCCTTGCAGCTAGCCATGGGTGCCGAGGCCTATGTAGATTTAAAAAATACCGTGACTGACCGTGCCGTGGCCATGTCATTGGACTCGATTACCGAGGCCGGTTTCTCTACTGAACGCTCGAAAATTATCGATCAGGTCTTTAGTCGGCGCTTAAAGGCCATGAGCAATAGCGCCTTTCAAGACTTGCTGCGCCCAGCCTTCAAAGAAGATGAGTGGATCTTGATTGGCCTGGGTGCGCTGCTTGGTGGCGCGGCAGGAATGCTGCAATGGCTCTTGATGGTAGGCCTATAAAAGCCCCACACTAGGGTCTGAGATGAGGTAGTTATGACAAATGATTTGAAACAGGCCGCGCGTGGTCGACTGAAAATATCCCCCGCAAAAGATTTGCGTAAATACACCCAGCAAATTTGGCTGGCGGGTTTGGGCGCGTTTTCACGTGCTGAAGAAGAGGGTGGCAAACTCTTTGATAACCTCGTGCAAATTGGCGAAGAGCTCGAGCATAAAACGCGTGACTTGGCCGATACTACTGCCGAAGAGATCAAAGAGAAGGTGATTGAGAAGGCTAGCGACACGCGCGAGAAAGTCGAGCGTGTGATCGATGAACGCCTGAGCAACACCTTGTCGCGACTCGGCATTCCTAATCAAAAGGACATCGAAACGCTAACGCAGCGTATGGATGACTTGACGCGCGTTATTGAGCAGCTCGCTGTGCAGCTCGCGAAGAAAAAATAGCGCCTAAGGCGTGTTGACAGCTGGGAGTGGCCTCTCTAGAATCCGCCTCCACTACGAGGCAACTGCCTCTGCGGGTGTAGCTCAGTTGGTAGAGCGCGACCTTGCCAAGGTCGAGGTCACGAGTTCGAGCCTCGTTACCCGCTCCAAATTATGAAACCCGCTAGGCCTTACGCCTAGCGGGTTTTGTGCTTTGTGGGGCCTTATTTTTCTTCAGGGCTATTTTAATCAGAAATGCCCGTTGCCCATCGGGCTCACACACTTTCTCTTGTGAGCAAGGCCCTATGGCCGTTACCATTAGCGGCTTATTTACATCGCCTGAGCCTTAGTGGAGAGCCGCATGATCGTTGGTAGCTTGGTAGCCTTAGTCACCCCCATGAAAATTGATGGTTCGGTGGATTGGGCGGCCCTCAAACGCTTAGTTGAATGGCATATCGTCGAGGGCACGCATGGCATTGTGGCTATGGGTACGACAGGTGAGTCACCGACCTTATCGGTTGAAGATCATTTAGCGGTTATTCGCACGGTTATTGAAGTGGCGGCAGGGCGTGTGGCAGTGATTGCTGGCACTGGCGCGAACTCTACGCGTGAGGCCATTGTGCTCACGCGCGAGGCGGCAAAGTTGGGTGCCGATGCCGCCTTGCTAGTCACACCGTATTACAACAAACCAACGCAGGAAGGCCTGTATCTTCACTATAAAGCCTTGGCTGAGGCCGTTGATATTCCTCAGATTCTTTATAATGTTCCGGGCCGTACCGGCGTAGATATGCAAAATGCGACAGTGGCCCGCCTGCTCGGTGTGCCCAATATTATCGGCATCAAAGATGCGACCGGTAATCTCGACCGTGGCCGTGAGCTCATCGACTTATTAGGCGCTGGCATGGTGGTGTATTCGGGAGACGACGCCACGGCGATTGATCTGATTTTGGCGGGTGGCAAAGGCAATATTTCCGTGACTGCCAATGTGGCTCCAAAAATCATGGCCCAAGCGTGTGAAGCTGCACTGATCGGTGATGCGACGCGAGCTCATGATGAAAACGAACGTATTAGCTCATTGCATAGTGCCTTGTTCATCGAATCTAACCCTATCCCTGTCAAATGGGCACTGGCTGAAATGGGTCGCATTGAACTCGGTATTCGCTTACCGCTGACAGTGTTATCAGCCGAGGCGCAACCGCGCGTGCGTGCCGCCTTAGTCGCTTCTGGAGTGTTGTCATGAGTCGTGTCATTTGTGTGATTTTAGCGATGTCCGTATTGCCAGCGTGTAGCAGTTTTTTTCGTGACCGCAGCATGGCCTATGTTGACGCAAAAACTACACCACCCTTAAACATCCCTAGCGATGTGTCTACACGCCCGATTACGCCGCTATACCCTATACCTGAGATGGCTGCTAAGCCGATCAATGCGCCTGCTGAAGCGCCATTTCCTCCTGAAATGAAAGCTCAGGTGGGGGTTGAGTTGGCCGCGTTACCAAGCGCTCCAGGTCGTACGCCAGTGAAGTTTGGCACCGATGGTAATGGTGTGCCTGAGCTGCGCGTGGTGGGCCCGCGTGAGCGTGTCTGGGATGAGCTAGGTCGCACACTGAAAGCTATCGATGTGAAAATCAAAGATCGCAACCAGTCGCTGGGTATCGTCTATATCACCGTTGGTGAGCAGGATTACCAGCTGCGTATGATCCGTGCCACCGAAGCCTATGTGATCAGCGTACAGCGCGATGATGACACTTTAGCCCCTGTCAGTTTGTCGCGTAATTTGCTCGGCACCTTGCAGGTTCGTTGGCTTTAATTTTTGCCTGTTGCGGCGGAGACTCTGATGGAAAAACGCGATTTGTTATACACCGGCAAGGCCAAGTCTGTTTATGCAACCGACGATGCCGATCGCGTGGTGATTTTGTACCGCAATGACACGTCTGCTTTTGATGGCAAGAAAGTCGAGCAACTCGACCGCAAAGGCATGGTGAACAACCGTTTCAATGCCTTCATCATGGACAAGCTTGAAGCCGCTGGCATTGCCACTCATCATGAAAAACTGCTATCGCCGACCGAGTCGCTGGTGAAGCGTTTAGACATGTTGCCTGTTGAGTGTGTGGTGCGTAACTATGCTGCTGGCAGTTTGGTGCGCCGCTTAGGCGTGACCGAAGGTCAAGCGCTGAGCCCGCCAACCTTTGAGCTGTTCTTGAAGAATGATGCGCTCGGCGATCCGATGATCAACGCCTCACATGCGGTGTCGTTTGGCTGGGCGAGTATCGATCAGCTCACGGTGATGCAAGAGCTGACGCTGAAAATTAACACGGTTTTGACTGAGTTGTTTGACGCTGCCGGCATGCTACTCGTCGATTTTAAGCTCGAGTTTGGTCTGTTTCATGGTCAAATCGTTTTAGGTGATGAATTCTCACCAGACGGTTGCCGTCTA
>JBDSQT010000236.1:0-13785 GCA_039929665.1 Paraperlucidibaca sp. | reverse complement strand
CACCACCCAGATATACATATTATCCAGACGCGCCCAGGCCACAGTGCTGACCATAATGGTGGTCAAAATCAGCACGCCACCCATGGTCGGCGTGCCGGTTTTGACCAAATGCGTTTGTGGCCCATCGGTACGAATAGCCTGACCAAATTTCATCGCCTTCAGGCGCTCAATCATCCACGGACCCACCACAGCGACAATGCAAATGCGGTGATGATGCTGAGCATGAAGCGAAAGGTTAGGTAGTTAAAAACCGCAAAACCTTTGACATGCTGGCTGAGCCAATCGGCTAAGAGTAAAAGCATTAGTGCACTCCTGCCGATTCACTGACAGCCTGCACGACACGCTCCATGTGCGCACTGCGTGAGCCTTTGACTAAGGCGCTGACGACACCTTGTAGCTCATGCTCCAAGGCTTTTACCAAGGCATGGTGATCTGGAAAAAGTTGCGTCTGATTGCCAAATCCTTCGGCATAAAATAGTTGGTGCTCACCCGTGGTGAGTAACGCGTCGATTTTTTTCATTTTTGCGTACGCTCCGACTTCACGATGGCCCGATGCGGTGGCATCGCCCAATTCACCCATATCGCCGACCACCAACACGCGGCGACCCGGCAGCGTGCAGAGCAGATCGATCGCTGCTTTCATGCTGTCGGGGTTGGCGTTGTAGGTGTCATCGATGAGGTAAGACTCACCGAGGCGATGCAGCACACTGCGACCCATAAAGGGCCGAGTGTTCGACAAACCGTGCACGATGGCATGTAACGACACACCGCAGGCATGCGCCAGACCTGCTGCTGCTAGCGCATTGGCAACCTGATGACGACCTAAGACTTGCAGCTGTACCGCGGCCGATTGCCCGCCAATATGCAAGCGGAAGGCATATTCCGGTGTATTACCGTGACTAATCTCGCTGGCATAAATGTCCGCACCAGGCTGTAGCGAAAAAGTTACAACGCGACGCGAGCCCATGGAATGAAGCCAACTCTCAGCAAATTCATCGTCACGATTAACCACGGCCACGCAGTTATCCGCTAAGGCGGCATAAATCTCGCCCTTAGCTCTAGCAATGCCCTCACGGCTGCCAAAGCCCTCCAAGTGCGCGCTGCCGACATTGGTAATCACCGCTGCGTGTGGCTTAACCATGGCCGCGGTGTAGGCAATTTCGCCGAGATGATTAGCGCCTAGCTCAAAGACACCGTATTGATGCTCTGCGCGCAATCGCAACAGCGTCAGTGGCACACCAATATCGTTATTAAAATTGCCTTGGGTGGCCAAGGTATTGCCTAAGCTTTCAAAAATTCGCGCAGTCATTTCCTTAGTAGAGGTCTTACCCGCCGAGCCGGTTATCGCCACCTTCGTGAGCTTGGGAAAACGCGCACACCAAGCGGCAGCTAACTTACCTAAGGCGGCATGGCTATCGGCCACAACGATCTGCGCGATACCTGCGGACGGATCAAGATGCTCGGTGATAGCGGCCAATGCCCCTTTTGCAGCCGCTTGCGTAAGCAGGCCATTGGCATTGGTACGCGTGCCACTAAGTGCAATGAACACATCATCGGCTTGTAAGGTCCGCGTATCGGTCGAGAAGCTGCCGACATCAGCATCCAAGCCGACTAATTCGCCCGTAATAGCGTGGGCAATATCCGAGAGCTTCATGCTCTACTCCTCAACAGCAAAGCCATACGCACTTGCTCAACATCACTAAAGGGGGTGCGCACACCGTGCACCTCTTGATAGGTTTCATGGCCTTTGCCGGCCACCAGCACGAGGTCATCCTCGGCCGCTTCCGCCAGCACCTGCGCAATAGCTTCACCACGATCGAGCACACAACGCACGGCGCGATCACTCGGCAGGCCAGAGCGCACATGATCCAAAATAGCTTGTGGGTCTTCTTCGCGTGGATTGTCGGTGGTGATGACCACGTAATCCGCTAACTCGCCAGCAATACGGCCCATCTCTGGACGCTTGCCCGTGTCACGACCACCACCGCAGCCAAACACCACCCATAATTTAGCCTTGGTATGTTCGCGTGCCGCTTTCAGTGCCTGCGCCAAGGCATCCGGGGTGTGCGCATAATCGACCACCGCTAGCGGCGTTCCAGGCTCGCGCAGACACTGCATGCGTCCCGGCACAGGCGAGACCGTCGCTAAAACAGCGACAATGGCATCAATGTCATGACCAATACTGAGCAGACCACCGACCACCGCAAGTAAATTGCTGGCGTTAAAGCGACCAATCAATGGGCTTTTTAAGGTCACTGTTTTGACAGATGTGCGCAGCTGCACACAGAGACCATCGAGCGTGGCCTCTACTGACTCAGCCACTAAATCCACATCCGAAGCGGGGTCCAAGCTGTAGCTCAGGCATTGCACGCGATCGGCGAGCTGCGCCATCATTTCAGCACCGTAGGCATCATCGGCATTGATGACCGCGGCCTGCAGCTCTGGCCAGCGAAACAGCAATGCTTTACTGGCAGCATACGAGGTCATATCGCCGTGATAATCAAGATGGTCGCGCGTCAAATTAGTAAATAACGCGGTATGAATACGCGTGCCACTTAGACGACCTTGACTGAGGCCATGTGAACTGGCTTCCAGCGCCACGACTTGCGCGCCCTGATCACGGAAGTCCGCCAATAAGCGTTGCAGCTGCAAGGGATCTGGCGTAGTAAAGACAGCCGGCATTAATTCGCCAGGAAAGCCATTGCCTAAGGTGCCCATGACTGCCGCGCGCTGACCTAATTGACTGCACGCGCCAGCGAGTAAATTCGCAATACTGGTTTTGCCATTCGTACCAGTGGTGGCCAACACCGTCATTGCTTGTGAGGGCTGACCATACCAACGTGCAGCTAACAGTCCGAGCATCTCACCCAAGCCTGGCACTGCGAGTACCGGCACGTGGTTGATCACGGTGTGCAGCGTAAAATGACTATCAGCTTCCGTCAGTACCGCTACCGCACCTGCATCAATAGCCGCCGGAATATGTTCACGCGCGTTGTAATGCGTACCCGCAACTGCAACAAAGCAGGTGCCAGCGGTTACTTGACGCGAGTCCGCCACCAGCGCTTGCAAGGCGATCGATTGCCATTGATCCGGGCAGCTGGGCAGCAAGTCACCGAGTGTCATCATCTCAGCCTCCTGCCGCTGGGCGATAAGGTGGGCGCGCCTGATCAGCCAAGCGCTCAGCACTGCGATCAGGCTCAACATTCATCAAGCGTAAGGTGTCGGCCATGCTGCGTGAAAATACCGGGGCAGCGGCTAGGCCACCGAAATAGCCACCTTTACGTGGCGTGTCGATAATCACTGCGGTGACGATTTTGGGATGGCTAGCAGGCGCCAGACCGACAAATAAAGACATGTACTGATCACGCGAATAACCACCGCTTTGGGCTTTATGCGCCGTGCCGGTTTTGCCTGCAACACGGTAGCCAGGTACGGCAGCGCGCAGCGCCGTACCTTCTTGCGTCACCACTGTTTCCATCATAGGAATGAGGCTTTTCGCAATGCTCTCAGGAATCACGCGCCGACCTTCAACCGGGCCTACGACTTTGATAAAGCTAACCGGGCGCTGAATGCCGCCACTGGCGATGGTCGCGTAGGCTTGCGCTAGTTGCAGCGCCGTCACAGTGATGCCATAACCATACGACATAGTCGCCACTTCGACAGGATTCCAGCGATTCGAGGGCTGTAAAAGGCCTGCGCTTTCCCCTGGAAAGCCACTGCCTGTGGTGCGACCAAAGCCGAGATGCTGGTGTAGTAATGGCAGTGTGTCGCGCGGTAAGGCCATGGCAATTTGTGAGGTCGCGACATTGCTCGACTTGGTCAGTACGGTGGGCATATCGATGACGCCGAAATCCTCATGATCGCGCACCAGCTTATTCAGTACTTTGTATGTGCCGGGCGAGGTGTCAAAGCGGCTGCTGGTCGTGAATTTGCCACTTTCCAATGCCGCAACCAGTGTAAAAGGCTTCAGTGTCGAGCCCGGCTCGAACATATCGGTCACCGCGCGATTACGCACAGCATCAATATTAAGATTGCTACGGTTATTAGGATTGTAGGATGGCACGCTCGCCATGGCCAAAACCTCTCCGGTCTCGACATCGAGCGACACCAGCACGCCTGCCACGGCATCGTGTTCTGCCACGCCACGCGCTAATTCGCGGTAGGCCGAATATTGCACGCGCGAATCAAAGCTCAACATGACATCTTGACCAGGGCGCGCCGGCTTGAGCAGTGCCACATCTTGTACGCGATGGCCCTTGAGGTCCTTCATCACGCGCTTGCTGCCCTCAATGCCCGCCAGTTTTTTATCAAATGCCAGCTCAAGGCCTTCGCGACCATGATCATCCATACCGGTAAAACCGAGCATATGCGCCGTGGCCTCGGCCTCAGGGTAAAAGCGCTTGTACTCGGTCATCGAATACACACCAGCGTAGTCTTTTGCCAGCACCACCTCGGCATCATTGGGTGCTAAGTGGCGGACTAGGTACATAAAGCTTTTATCGCGATTACGCTTAATTTTCGCCTGCAATGTAGTGGGCGACAGCTGTAATGTATGCGCCAAAGCAGTGACATCAAGCTTGGCAGCAATGGCTTGGCGAGGGTTTAGCCATAAGGTGGTGACCGGTGTGCTGACCGCCAATGGCGTATTGTTGCGATCCCGAATAACGCCGCGCATGGCCATGATTGGCTCAGTACGCATCATACGAGCATCGCCCTGAGCGCGCAGAAAATCGCTATCAACCATGGTCAAATAGCCCGCACGCAAGGCAATGCCGCCAAATAAAATACTCAAGCCCAGCAGTACAATACGATGACGACCAACGTATTTAAGCCCATCGCGATCACTCGCGATGGGCTTGGTATTACTTGGCCGCTGGCTTGGCGCTGACGTGTCATTGCGCTTATTCATGGCCGCACCATCATCACGTCGTGCGGCGCCGGCGAGCGCATGCCTAAATCATCCACCGCAACTTTGCCAATGCGGCCATAAGCGCCCCACGCCTGCTGCTCAAGCAAGAGCTGACCCCACTCCACTTCCAAATGGTCGCGCTCACTTTGCAGCGACTGCAGGTCGGCCAAATACAAACGCGACTTATGCACGCTAAAAGCCACGGCAATCGACGTAGCCACCAGCACCACAATCACCGCCGCATTTTGCCAAACAATAGGCTGCAGCAAGCTCAGGCGCAGGCCGCTCAAGCGCGCCGCCCAGCTCATCGCCGGGCTCCCGCTAAACGCTCAGCCACGCGCAAATGTGCACTGCGCGCGCGCGGATTAGCTTCTATCTCGGCATCACTCGGGCTAATGGCCTTGCCGACTTTTTTCAGCTGCGGATTCATTTGCGCAATGGTCACCGGCAGGCCCGGCGGAAAATCATCGCCCTTAACCTCGCGCACAATGAACTGCTTCACTAATCGATCTTCCAGCGAATGAAAGCTGATTACCGCCAAACGCCCACGAGGACTTAAAGCCTGCAGGCTCTGCGCAAGCAAGTCTTCTAGATCGCCCAGCTCGCGATTAACGGCGATGCGAATAGCCTGGAAACAGCGCGTAGCAGGATGCTTATGGCGCTCCCATGACGGGTGTGCAACAGAAATCACATCGGCCAATACTTTGGTGCGTAAAATCGGCGCCTTCGCCTGCTCAGCTAAGACCGCGCGCGCAATACGGCGGGCATGCCGCTCTTCGCCGTAAGTCTTAAAGACATCGGTGAGCTCAGCTTCTGTGATCTGCGCCAACCATTGCGCCGCACTCAAGCCGCGCGTGGTGTCCATGCGCATATCCAGCGGACCATCATGCATAAAGCTAAAACCGCGCTCGGCATCATCGATCTGCGGCGACGACATGCCTAAATCTGCCAGCAAACCATCAACCTGACCTAACAAGTCACGCGCCTGCAGGGCTGGCAGCAAACTAGCAAATGAATCATGGATAATTTCGAAGCGCGCATCTTCGCGCATCAACGCTTCACCACTGGCAATCGCTTGCGGATCTTTATCGAAGCCAATCACGCGGGCATTGGGCCCGAGCTGCGCGAGCAAATGCCGCGTATGGCCGCCACGACCAAAGGTGGCGTCAATATAGACGCCATCGGGCTTGCCCAATACGGCAGCGACGGTCTCGTTAAGTAAGACGGTGAGGTGAATGAGGGCTGTCATGATTACAGCGCCAACGAGTCGATGGCTTGCGCGAGCTCGGCAGCCGAGAAATCGGCGCTGAGCAACTGAGCTTGCAGTGCATCCCAAGTAGGTTTATGCCAAATCTCGCACTTCTTACCTTGACCGGCTAGCACGACAGCCTTCTCAAGATGGGAAAATTGACGCAGCTCAGGGCTAATCAAAAAACGCCCTGCACTATCCAGATTAATCTCGGTGGCATAACCCATCAGGCGGCGCTTGAGCATGGCAATAGCCGGGTTGGCACCAGGCAAGGCATTAAAGCGCGCCTCAATGGCCTCCCACTCGGGCAGTGGATAGAGCACCAAGCAGGATTCGCGCAAATCGACGGTCAGGACAAATTTACCCTGACACTCAGCAAGCACGCGCTCGTGGTAACGCGTCGGCAAGCCGATGCGCCCTTTGGCGTCCATAGTGAGTTCGTCGTAGCCGCGAAACATTCGATTAACCTTCCTGAGTGGGCGAGAAAACCAATAAAAACCACAAAATCACACTTTTCCCCACTCTGCAGGTAAATATAGGGATGCGACTGCTAAGCGTCAAGGACAGACTCAGT
The DNA here is from genome assembly GCA_039929665.1 of Paraperlucidibaca sp. GTDB lineage: Bacteria > Pseudomonadota > Gammaproteobacteria > Pseudomonadales > Moraxellaceae > Perlucidibaca. The sequence goes on along the minus strand of JBDSQT010000236.1, from coordinate 7,053 downwards.
CGGTTATATGAATTGTTTAGGCATTAAATTACAATGACTTAGGTCGATTGCGTAGAATTAGCATTGGCATTGTATGGATTATAAACAACAACTTAGCCCATAATCCTAAAGCCAATGCGAAAGCCGCATAGTCTTTAGAATTTCTAGCTATATATGAAATGCCTATGCAAACCTTAGACATTATGTCGAAAAGGGGGAGTTGGCCGGTAAGCCGGGTTCTGTCGTGGACGATCATTCCTCTAGGCGCACCGTCGCCGGTGCGCTCAAGCAACCTACCCGTGTCCCGCGCGGGCCGCGCGTCTGGACACCTATTTGGTCTTGCTTCGAGTGGGGTTTGCCGTACCGGTCTGTTACCAGACTCGTGGTGCGCTCTTACCGCACCGTTTCACCCTTACCTGATCCCTTACGGGCCATCGGCGGTTTACTCTCTGTTGCACTTTCCGTCGGCTCGCGCCGCCCAGGCGTTACCTGGCACTCTGCCCTATGAAGCCCGGACTTTCCTCCCCCCTGCAAGCAGGGCAGCGATCGTCTAGCCAACTCCGGCGCGCAGCATACGGCGGCATGCGCGCTAACTCAAGGCGCTTTCTCACGTAATTGCTGGGCAAGATCATAAAGTGCATTTTTACGCAGGCCCAAAACCTCAGCCGCAATGCTCGCCGCTTGCTTCACCGGCAACTCACGCACCAACACCGCCAACAGCGCCTCAGCGCTAATGCTGTGCTGGTCACTCACGGCCAGCACCGGTGCGCCAGCCACCACGATGACCATTTCGCCACGTTGCTGATTACTATCAGCCTCCACCCAAGCCAGCAGCTCAGCCAAGGGCGCGCGCTTAATCGTCTCAAAGGTTTTGGTGAGCTCTCGCGCTAGTGTTGCCAAGCGCTGCTCGCCAAACACACTAGTCATGGCCGTCAGCGTGTCAATGATGCGATGCGGCGCTTCATAAAAAATCAGGCTATGCGGCGCCTGTGCCAGCGCCTGCAGTCGCGACGCACGCGGGCCGGCCTTGGCCGACAAAAAACCTTCAAAATGAAATCGATCCGATGCCAAGCCTGCCGCACTCAACGCAGCAATCGCCGCACATGCACCCGGCACCGGTGACACGCGTATGCCGGCTTCGTGTGCCGCCGCCACCACGCGATAGCCTGGATCGCTAATTAAGGGGGTGCCGGCATCGGAAATCAGCGCCACCGACTCACCCGCGAGCAGGCGCTCAATCAGCATCGGTACGCGCTCGGCTTCATTGTGTTCATGCACTGCCGTGGTTGGCGTAGTCACGCCGAGCTCGCGCAATAGTCGTCCGGCATCGCGTGTATCTTCGGCGGCAATGATCGCCACCGCTTGCAGCGTCGCCTTGGCGCGTGGCGATAGGTCGTCGTCATCACCAATCGCCGTAGCCACGACATACAGCACGCCAGGCTGATCTGACGCCTCAAACTTTCTCATCACGCTATCCGCAAAACCATCGGTGACTAAGCTTACGTGTCAGCACGCGCGCGCGCCATGGTCTTAACTCCTTACAGAAACAGGAGGACTAGCATGTCGCCACCGGAAAGCACATTGAAGGCCGGCTCACCTTCGCAGCAGCAGGGTCGATTGGCTGAACAAGACGCGTGCGCGCTGATGATTCGCGCCGGCCATCGAGTGATTGCGCAAAATTATCTCTGTCGAGCTGGCGAGATCGACATTATTAGCGTCAACCATCACGGTAAATTAGTGTTTACTGAGGTACGTTGGCGACGCAACGGGCAGTTTGGCAGCGGGCAGGCCACGGTGACGTCGAAAAAGCAGCATAAAGTAATAAAAACAGCGGCGTTATTTTTGCGCCGCCACCCGCACTACGCTACCTTTTGCATCCGCTTTGATGTCATAGCGTATAGCGGCACGCCCCCACACTGGCAGCATGACTGGCTACGTGGCGCCTTTAGTGCGTTTTAACCGATGGATGAATCATGCAAGCACGCATCGCACAACTTGGCCATGAGGCCATGAGCACCTTAGCCAAGCTTATTGAAGAGACCGGTCCCGCCATTGAGCAGGCCGCGATGGTGATGGTCGACGCGCTCGTCAATGAGCGCAAAATTATCAGCTGCGGTAATGGCGCCTCAGGCGCCAATGCTCAGGCCTTTGTCTGCAAGCTGCTCAATCGCTTTGATCCTGAGCGCCCCGCCCTCCCCGCTCTCGTGTTAGCACCCGACAGCATCACCCTCAGTGCGCTGGCGCAAGATAACCGCCTCACTGAGTCATTTTCACGGCCATTTCTTGCCCTAGCGCAAGCAGGCGATGTCTTGGTGGTGCTGTCGGCTAGCGCCAACGCACCCAATGTCATTGCCGCCGTACATGCTGCCCACGAACGACGCTGCCCAGTGGTGGCTTTAACCGGCGGCAACGGCGGCGAAATCGCGCGCCTACTGACCGATCGCGATGTCTTGATACAAATTCCTGACCATCGCAGCTACCGCGTGCATGAAGCACAGCTCTTTACTTTGCACTGCTGCTGCGCCTTAATCGACAGCGCCTTATTTGGAGATCCCGATCTTGCTTACTAAACCCATGAAAACCGCACTGAGCGCTGCTCTTGTCAGCACCGCATTGCTTTCTGGCTGCACCACGCTGGCGAAAATGGGCATTGCCCCGGGCGTCGCAGACCCCGGCATGCGCACCACGGCGCTATCACTGACCGATCTCAGCCTCTCGCAAGCTATTCTGCGCGATATTTATCGCGACATTCCCGCCGCTCGCGAAGCTCGCATTGAGGTTGAGTCGTTTTACCAAGTGGTTTTGATTGTTGGTGAAGTACCCAGCGCCGACATTAAAACCCGTATCAGCGAAATCGCACGTAATTACAAAGATGTCCGCTCGGTTCACAACGAGCTGGAAGTCGCGATCAATCGCGGCCTAGTCGATCGTACGGGTGATGATTTGCTGGAAAGAAAAGCGGGCTTTACGCTGACCACGGCCGATAACGTGCCGAGCTCACAGACCAATATCGTGGCTAAGAATGGCACGGTGTATTTGATGGGTGCACTGACGCAGCGCCAAGCCGATCGCGCCATTTTGCGCTTACAAGCGCTCGATGGCGTAACTCGGATTGTCAAAGTGTTAGAGATCGTTGGCGAGCCAGCGGCTCGATAAGCTATCGAGAAGTCGCTACTTCACAACGCTGAGAAAAGGCCGCGGTTTCGCGGCTTTTTCTTTGGCTATCTCGGCCTTGCTGCCAGTAGGCGGCTCAGGTGAGTACTCGCTAGGGTCAAAAAACAGGCCGTCGCCAGTCTCCTTTGCAAAAATACGCAGCACTGCACCAATAGGCACTTGAATGACCATGGGGCGGCCGCCAAAACGCGCCGAAAACATCACCGCTTCATTGCCCAACACTAAGTCACGCACTGCCGACGGTTTAATGTTGAGCACCATTTCACCCTCTTCGACAAAGTCCTGCGGCAGCTCACACCCTAGCCATGCTGCATCAACTAGCAAGTAAGGTGTGAGATTGGCATCGACTAACCACTCGTAAATGGCGCGAATAAAGTAAGGGCGCGTGCCTTTTAGCGGACTCACTCGACCTTAGCCTCGACGCATATCGCGCTCGACATCCGTCAAGCTGGCCAAGAAGCCATCGCGATGGAAGAGTTGGCTCATATAACGCACCATGCCTTTGCATGAGCGCTCCGGCAACTCAATGCCCAGCACCGGCAAACGCCATAAAATCGGCGCCAACATGCAGTCGAGCAAGGAGAACTCCTCGCTCATGAAGAATGGCATTTCGTTAAATATCGGAGCAACCGTGATCAGGCTATCACGCAGATTTTTCTGCGCCTTTTGCAACGCCACATCCTTCAGCTTGCCCGACAAAATGGCGTCTACCTGCGTACACCAATCATGCTCAATACGATACGCCAGCAGTCGTGCCTGAGCACGAGCCACGGGGTAAATAGGCAACAATGGTGGGTGCGGGAAGCGCTCGTCGAGATACTCCATCATGACTTTAGTTTCATACAACGATAAGTCACGATCGACCAGTACGGGCAGCTCGTTGTAGGGATTTAGGTCTGCCAGGTCAACCGGACGATTATTGGCATGAACGTTCACCACATCGACCGACACACCTTTTTCAGCTAACACAAAGCGTACGCGGTGACTGTAATGATCAGCCGCTTCGGAATAAAACGTCATTGACGCGCGTCGTGTAACCGTCGCCATCTCAAGTCCCCCTAGCAAGCGCCCAGCACAGAGGCGCAAAAGCAAAAGGGCGGCACCGTGAAGCGCGCGCCCTTTTGCTCGTGACCGCAGCCGGCAAATGCCGGCGCGGGATTATTTAATGTCTTTCCAGAACTCTTTGTTCAGGAAGTACACAGGAATAAAGAGCACCGCTAAAAATAGCAGTACCCAGAAGCCCATAGATTCGCGCGTGGTGCGTGAAGGCTCAGCCATATAGGTCATGAAATTAACCAGGTCGCCCACGGCCTCTTCATAACCTTCTGGACCCAACTGCTTCTCCAAGGGCTGCAGTACATGAGGCATACCCACGTCTTTAAAGACGTGGTTATTGACGCCCCATGGACGCTTATCATCCGGATAGAAATTGAGCAAGTAACTATAAACCCAGTCTGGCGAACGGAAACGTGTTTCCAACGACAAATCAGGTGGTGCGTTGCCAAACCATTTGGCTTGATCTTTCGGGTTCACGTGCGAATTAATCGGGTCACCGATCTTATCGCTAGTGAACATCATGTATTTCTCAACCAACTTAGGGTCGATGTCCAAGTCTTGCGACATGCGCTCATAGCGCAAATATTTCGCGCTATGACAACCGGAGCAGTAGCTCAAAAATAGCTGAGCACCATGCTGCAAAGAGGCTTTGTCATACAGATTGACTGGCGCAACCTCACATTCGTGTAGCTCGCCACACTCTCCTCCACCTGAGGCTAGCGCCCAAATTGGAGATAGTGACAATACGAGGGCAATGATCAGCTTTTTCATTAGTGAGTTCCCCCAGTAACACGATCAGGCACAGGTTTCACTTTCTCCATGGACGTGTAGAACGGCATGAGCAAGAAGAACAAGAAGTAGATGATCGTCAATACCTGAGCTAAAAAGGTTTTAATCGGATCAGATGGTGTGGCACCCAAATACCCTAGGCCAACGAAGCTTATGACAAACAGTGTCAGCCAAATGCGGCTCTGTGTGCCTTTATAGCGCATCGACTTCACCGGGCTTTTATCCAGCCAAGGCAAGACAAAGAGGATGGCAATCGCCGCACCCATGGCAATCACACCACCAATTTTCGATGGCACCGCACGCAAGATTGCGTAATACGGCGTGTAGTACCAAACAGGTGCAATATGCGCAGGCGTCTTCAACGGATTGGCCGGCTCGAAGTTTGGTCGCTCCAAGAAGTAGCCACCGCCATCAGGGAAGAAGAACAACACGGATGAGAACGCCGCCAAGAACACCACAATGCCAACCAAGTCATGCACGGTGTAATAGGGGTGGAAGGCAATACCATCGAGTGGCACGCCATCTTCACCTTTGATTTTCTTGATATCAACGCCATCGGGGTTGTTCGAACCCACATGGTGCAGCGCGACTAAGTGCATGAACACTAGCGCCACTAGCACAAGTGGAATAGCCACCACGTGTAAGGCGAAGAAGCGGTTGAGGGTAATACCAGAAATCAGGTAATCACCACGCACCCACGTCACCAGCTGCTCACCAACGACCGGTACGGCACCCGCTAGGTTCAAAATAACCTGCGCGCCCCAATAGGACATATTGCCCCATGGCAGCAAATAACCGAAGAAACCTTCAGCCATTAGTGCTAAGTAAATTGCCATACCGAACAGCCAGACCAACTCGCGCGGCTTTTTATAGGAGCCGTAAAGCAGACCACGGAACATGTGCAGGTAAATTACAACAAAGAAGGCCGAGGCACCGGTGGAGTGCATATAGCGCAGCAGCCAGCCGTACTCCACGTCACGCATGATGTATTCGACCGAGTCAAACGCACCCTCGCCTGAGGGGTTGTACGACATGGTCAGCCAAATACCGGTGACCAACTGGTTCACCAGCACGATCATTGACAAGACGCCGAAGAAATACCAGAAGTTAAAGTTCTTCGGGGCATAGTATTTCGACATGTGATATTCGTAGGTCTCGGTCGCGGGGAAACGCGCGTCGACCCAGCCCATTAGGCTTTTACCTAGATTTGCCATCAGACGGTATCCTCGCCAATCACAATCACAGAGTCTGTTACGTAGCGGTACGGTGGCACCACTAAGTTTGTTGGGGCAGGCACACCGCTAAACACTCGGCCAGCCAAGTCAAAGCGCGAGCCGTGACATGGGCAGAAGAAACCACCCACCCAGTCTGAGCCTAAATCAGCAGGCGCAACTTCTGGACGGAACAAAGGCGAACACCCTAAGTGCGTACAAATGCCGGTTAAAACCAAAAACTCAGGTTTAATCGATCGAGCTGGATTTTTTGCATACGCAGGCTGCTGTGATTCAACCTCAGAATTTGGGTCGTTGAGCTTGCTATCGTGTGTTGATAATAGCTTCAACATTTCGGGCGTGCGACGCACTACCCAAACAGGCTTGCCGCGCCATTCAAACACGGCACGCTGACCGGGCTCTATCTGACTGATGTCAGCGGTGACGGGTGCGCCAGCTGCTTTAGCCTTGGCACTAGGGTTCCAGGATTTTACAAAGGGAACTGCCACCCCTGCGACGCCCACAGCACCTATAGCAGCTGTGGCACCTATCAGCAGGCGGCGGCGATCAACATTTACGCCGTCAGTACTCATTAGACGCACTCTCCGAATCAGCTTAAGGCCGCCATTGGCGCGCGCGCAGGCGCCTGGCGGAGCTTGAAAAATCCCACACATGGTAATGAAATAGCACGGAACTGACAAGGCAAACTAACCCTGTTCCGACCAGTGTTTCTGTTAAGCAGCACGATAAAAATAGACCAAATGCAAAAAAGCCCGCTGGTAAACCAAGCGGGCTTTTTTGTATCGATGTCGGCGCTGACGCCGACCCGATTAACGCTTCGAGT
>JBDSQT010000235.1:0-6344 GCA_039929665.1 Paraperlucidibaca sp. | reverse complement strand
CTAGCTTTAACCCACCAACCTATGTGGATATCGCTCCCGTAGGCAGTGTTGATCGAGTCTTGACGTTCCGTAATATTCATAATTGGTATATGCAAGAAGGCGAAGATGATCGTGTACTGGCCGCCTTTTCAAGCTTTTACAAAGCTCTCAAACCAGGCGGAATTTTGGGAGTTGTTGAGCATCGACTCCCTCAGACAAGACCCTCATCTGACCAAGCAGACAGTGGCTATATGCACGAAGACTATGTGATTGATCTAGCACAGCAGGCAGGCTTCAAGTTAGTAGCAAAAAGCGATATTAATGCCAACTCCGCTGATAGCACTCTTCATCCCAAAGGCGTTTGGACATTGCCACCTACCTTGCGCTTGGGCGATCAACAGCGCGATCATTACCTTGCCATCGGAGAAAGTGACCGTATGACCTTAAAGTTCATTAAGCCCGAGCTTCCATAGATTGATGACATTGATACGGACACGCTTTATTAGGCAATTTACTGCCTAATAAAATACCATCGATCATACTAAGTCATTACCAGACCCTTCTCGCTGGCATACACCGGCAACCACTTCGCCAGCTCCGCCTTAAACGCGACGGCGCTGTGCGGCAGTTGCCGTTTGCGCAAATACACGAGCTGCCAGTGCGTCAGAATGGGAAAGCCCTGCACCGGCAAAATCACCACGCCGTCATCGGTGCCGGGGTTACGATGCAAGGTGTGGCGCGACAAAATCGACAAGCCCAAGCCACCCGCCACCGCCTCTTTAATGGCCTCGTTGCTGCCTAACTCCATGCGCATATTCAGCGTAGTGCCGGTCTCTTGCATGGCCTGCTGAATGGCATGACGCGTGCCCGAGCCACGCTCACGCAAAATAAACCGCTCGTGCTGCAAGTCCTCCATGGTCAATACCCCACGCTCGGCCAAGGCATGACCGCGCGGCGCGATGACGACCAAAGGGTTATCGAGAAACGGCTCACAGACCAAATCCATAGCTTCTGGCGGCTGTGTCATCACGTATAGATCGTCGGTATTGGCCTTGATGCGCTCAACGATTTGGTCGCGGTTGGCGACCTCCAAGCGCACTTCAATGCCCGGATAATGATGCCAAAACTCGCCGAGCACGCGCGGAATAAAATACTTCGCGGTACTCACCACAGCGATGCGCAGCGTGCCCTGCTGCAACAACCGTGTCGCCGTCAGCGACTCTTCAAACTGCCGCCACTGCTCCTCGATCGCCATCCAGGTTTCCAGCAAGCGCTGGCCCGTGGCATTGAGCGAAATGCCACGACCCAAGCTGTCAAACACTGGTTCGCCAATAGCCTCATTGAGCTGACGCAACTGCTGCGACACCGCCGGCTGGCTTAAATGTAGCTGCTCTGCCGCCCGCGTAACGCTGCCCGCCTCCGCCACAGCCGCAAACACCTGTAATTGCCTAAGACTTGCTTTCATAACTTAATACTTATGTAGTGCAAAAATATTATCGATTAGAAATTATATATCACGCGCCCTAGACTGCCTGCAATAGCCCATCGGAAAGCGCTTATGCACCTGCCAACTGCCGTACTCATCTGGTATGCCTTGCTCGCGGGCCAATGCCTTGCTGCGCTTCTGATCAGCCAGCGCGGCGCACTGAGCCAAGCACTTACCGCACAGGCAGCGCGCATCGCCATCATCCCGGCGCTCTGGGTCAGCGGTTTGTTACTAACTCAAGACGCCATGAGTGCCTGGATAGTACCGACGCTCATCGCGTGGCTAGGATTTTTCGTGGTGCATTTTAGCCTGCAGTTTTTTAGCGGTGACGCGCAAAAAGCTCGCGCCTTGGCGTGGATGCAGGTGCTGGTGGTGGGCTCAGCGCTGACCTGGCAAGTCAGTGATGGCCGCGGATTTCTGTTGGCGTTGGGCCTGACCTTACTCGCCAGCGTCCGGCTCATTGGCCTAGAGCGCGACTGGCCAGCAGCGCGTGCCGCGGCTCGCCTAGCGGCCCTGAGTCTAGGCAGCGCTTGGTTAGCCGCGGCCAGTGTCGTTGCCATCTTAGCCTGGCAAACCTCAAGCTGGCAGATTCCCAGCAGTGCGCAATGGCAAGCCGTTGCTAGCCCGTGGATGACCCATGCACTAGCACTTGCTGTGTTGGTGGCGGTGGTGCTGAGTGCGGCGCAATGGCCGGCGCAACGCTGGCTGATGAGCTCATTGGTCGCACCCACTCCGGTGTCGGCGATCTTACATGCCGGGGTGGTCAATGTTGCCGCCGTGATGCTCTGGCACTGGAGCCACCTGCTCTCAGCTAGCGCCTGGCTGGGCCTGACACTCGGTGTCATTGCCGTGGTCTCGATCATACTCGGTGGCGGCATGAGCCTAGTACAAGTCGATGTCAAACGCCGACTCGCGGCCTCCACCGTGGCACAAATGGGCTGCATGATTTTGCAATGCGTGATTGGCGCCTACACCGCCGCGCTGGTGCATCTGGTCTTGCACGCCTGCTTTAAAGCCACGCATTTTCTGCACGCCAGCCACCTCAAAAATCTGGCGCCAGCGCCAGCCTTTAGCGCCCAAGCCATGGCCCTAAATACCGCCGCCAGCCTAGTGGTTTTAGCCCTGGGCATGGCACTCAACGCCTCCAGCACAGTACTACTCAGTAGCCTCTTACTGACCAGCGCCGTGCTCGCCGGACTGCGGCAAATGTCTTGGCAATATCCGCTGCGCGCCGCTAGCTACTTTGTCTTGCCGGCGTTGCTGGTGGCCATGTACTTAGCCGGCCTGTTTGAGATCGGCGGTGGCGGTAGCGCACTGGTGAGTAGCTCGCAGACCATCGCCTTACTGCTGATGCTGATCATCGGCAGCGCGCTACTGGCGCTCGCGCAACGCAACCTTGCCAGCCCGTCACCACAGCGTCTGAGCATGCGTCTTTATGCACACTTGGTAGCAGCCGCTGAAGCACCGGCCAATAGCATTGACTCACACCCCAGCTATCGGGCTCAGCGCTTTCATTTAGGAGATGCACAATGAACGCCATCGCCGCCTTACATTTAAATAATGTAGCCATGCCCCTAAGTGCATCGGCACAGGTTGCCGAGGTAGCCGCCACGCTCGCTCCGCTCTGGCCCATTGCCACGTTTGCCGCGCGCAGCCCATGGTTGGGCCTTGAGCATGACTCCTTTGCCGCCGTCGCCGCGTACTGGCCCAGCCACGCAGGCGAATCCATGCTGCCCTTTGGCGCAACTGAACGCCAAGCTCTAGCCGCTGACCCAGCGCTACAAGCTCTGATGAACAAGTCACTCAGCGCCTACGGTGTGACTAGCGATGAGCTGCTGCACAACTCGATTAAACCAAGCAGTACACGGCACGACCCAGCACCGCCCTCGCCCAGCGCAACAGTCGATGGCCACGTGATTCGCTGGCTCAAGCTCTACGTTGGCGCGCCTGGTGCCAGTTGGTCATTGCCGGGCGCACAACAGGGACTATTTAAGGCCTGGCGCCGCTATGCACTGGTCGACCCGCTGCTGCCCAAAGCAGCTCGGCGTGTGCTCGCGAAAGGCGCGACTAGCAGTGACGCTGCATTGGCTGAGGTGCTCGAGCGGCTGCCAGTGGGCACTAACACGGCGGCGTTTATCTCGGCGCAATTGCTGGCGCTGCCGGGCTGGGCTGGGGCATTAGCGTATCAAGCCAAAACCACGGGCAGAGATGAGCTACTGCTAGATTATGTGGCGCTGCGGGCACAAACCGCATGGGCTTTGGCTGGTCAATCGGCCTTGGCGGTGAGTGCCCCAGAGCACGCGACAAACACCGCGGCAGCGGCCTTGAATAAATCGCCAGCGCTGAGTAGCCAAGCCCTTGGCCTGATGTTTTTGCAGGCTCGTGAGCAGCGTTATTTGCACGGCCTCAAACTCGCCTTCGCGGCACCACATAGCACTACCGCTGGCACAGATGTCACGGCGACTGGCACTAGGCACGCCCCCGCACGGGTACAGATGGTGTTGTGTATTGATGTGCGCTCGGAGCCGCTGCGTCGGGCGCTGGAGCAGCACGGGCGTATTGAAACCTTTGGCGCGGCTGGCTTTTTTGGCCTAGCGGTACAACGGCAGGCGCTCGATGGTCAGCACACGCACGCAAATTGCCCGGTCATTGTGGCGCCCGCTTTTGCCGTGCGCGAGACCGCCGAAGCACGGGCTCAGCAACATTATCTAACGCAAATTGCCGCACAACAGGCACTGAACCAATCTGTCGCGCACATCAAACAACACCCCCTCGGCGCACTCACTGCACCGGAGGTCACTGGTCTGTGGCAAGCCTTAACGCTGATCACGCAAACATTGCCAGCGCGCGTCAAAGACCACCTACAGGCCGTGCTGCCACTGCGCACCACCACCCCGCAAACCACAACTCAGGTGAACTCGCCCGTCGCCGCGACCCATAGCGAATCGTCTTGCACAGCGGCATTACCGCAGGGCATGAGCCTGACGCAGCAGATCGATGTACTGCATGGCTTTTTATGCAGCATTGGCCTGGTGCGCGAGTTTGCGGCGCTGGTGGTCATTGCCGGTCATGGCTCACACAGTGAAAATAATCATTACGCCGCCAAGCTCGACTGCGGCGCCTGTGGCGGTGCCTCGGGGCGCTTCAATGCGCACATCCTAGCGACTATTGGTAATGATCCAGCGGTGCGCGCGGCGCTAGCGAGCAAAGGCATCGACATCCCCGTCACCACGCAATTTGTCGCCGCCGAGCATCAGACGTCACGCGACCAGCTCGTGCTCGAGCCACTGCCCGACGCGCTGAGCGCGCTAAACATGGCGAGTAGAGATGCCTACGCGCATCTGCAAGCGATCTTGCCGGCCGCACTGGGTCAGCTCCAAGCCGAGCGGCTCGCGGCCCTGCCCGATCATCAGTACCAATCATTAACGCAAGAGGCGGCGCGGCGTGCCAGCGATTGGCGCGAGGTGCGGCCCGAATGGGGCTTGGCCAATAACGCCGCGTTTATCATTGGTCCACGCGCACTCACAGCCTCGGCCAACCTGCACGGGCGGAGCTTTTTGCACAGCTACGACTGGCAGCTCGACCCTGACGGCGCGCTGCTGCGCGGCATCATCGCCGGCCCTGGCACGGTCACGCAGTGGATCAATTTGCAGTACTACGCCTCCACCACCTTACCGGTGACTCAGGGCAGCGGCAGCAAAACCACGCAAACGCTGACCGCAGGCTTTGGTGTCATGCAGGGCAATGGCTCTGATCTGCTGCCGGGCCTGCCCTGGCAGGCGGTGATGCGCTCTGACCATAGCGCCCAACATGAGGCCATCAGGCTGCGATTAGTGATCTTGGCCCCCGAGACGCACGTCGCACAGTTACTGGCCAGCGCCGCTGATCTGCAACGCAAAGTCAGTCATGGCTGGCTGCTGCTCAGCAGCCAATGTCCTATCAGCAAAATATGGAGTGATTGGCAATGAACATGCCGCTATCTGAGGCAAAAATGTCGTATCTTCGGCGATTAGAGGCCGAGGCTATATTCATTCTGCGCGAGGTCGTTGCCGAGTTCGACAACCCCTGCATGTTCTACTCCATCGGCAAAGACTCCACCGTCATGCTGCACTTGGCGCGCAAAGCTTTTTGGCCTGCACCCGTGCCATTTCCCTTGCTACACGTCGACACTACCTGGGAATTCCACGAGATGGCCGATTTCCGTGATCGTCTACGCGACCAGCTTGGCCTCAATATAGTGGTACACGTCAATGATGATGGCATTGCTGCCGGCATCAATCCGTTTGATCACGGCTCCAATAAATACACCGACGTGATGAAAACCGTCGCACTCAAGCAAGTGCTCGATCGCTACCAGTTCGATGCCTGCTTTGGTGGCGGTCGGCGCGATGAAGAGAAGAGTCGCGCCAAGGAACGGATCTTTTCATTCCGCGATAAAAACCATCGCTGGGACCCGAAAAGCCAGCGCCCTGAGCTCTGGTCATTGTTCAATGGCCGGCTTAATAAAGGCGAGAGCATCCGCGTATTTCCGATATCGAACTGGACCGAACTCGATATTTGGCACTACATCTGGCTGGAAAATATCGACATTGTGCCGCTCTACTTTGCTGCGCCACGCCGCGTTGTGCACAAAGATGGCACCTGGATTTGCATCGATGATGAGCGTATTTTGCCGCACCTCAGCGCCGCCGAGCGCGCCAGCATCCACACGCGCTCCGTGCGCTTTCGCACACTGGGCTGCTACCCACTCACCGGCGCGGTCGAAAGTAACGCCACTACCGTGCCAGAAATCATCGAAGAGATGCTGACCTGCCACACCAGTGAGCGGCAAAACCGCCTCATCGATTACGACCAAGACGGCTCCATGGAGAAGAAAAAG
>JBDSQT010000234.1:0-4738 GCA_039929665.1 Paraperlucidibaca sp. | reverse complement strand
CGCGACGGTGAAGTGTCGCAAAATGATATCGAGCGCGTTGTCGAGGCCGCGAAATCCGGTGCTAACCCAGTTGATCAGCGCATTTTGCATGTGCTGCCGCAGGAGTTTCTGGTCGATAACCAAGGCGATGTGCGTAATCCACTCGGCATGGCTGGGGTGCGCTTAGAAGGCCATATTCATATGGTGACCTGCTCGGCCAATGCCGCGCAAAACCTTGAGAAATGTGTGCATGGCTGCGAGATCGAAATCGATGATCTGGTGCTAGAGCAGTTTGCCTCAAGCTATGCCGTGCTGACCGAAGATGAAAAAGAACTGGGTGTGTGCTTGATCGATATTGGCGGTGGTACCACCGACATCGCCGTCTTCGTTAATGGCGCGATTCGTCACACGGCGGTGATTCCGATTGCCGGCGATCAAGTCACTAATGACATTGCCATGGCGCTACGCACCCCGACCCCAGCAGCAGATGACATTAAAATGCGTTATGCCTGCGTGGTGCCGCAGCTTGTCGATCCAGAGCAGACCATTAGCGTGCCCGGCATGGGCGATCGCCCAGCCCGCACCATGGCGCGCCAGACCTTGGCCGCTGTCGTCGAGCCGCGCTACGAAGAACTGTTTAGCCTGGTGCAGGCTGAGCTTGACCGCAGCGGCTACGGTGATCATTTAGCCGCTGGCGTGGTGATGACCGGTGGCTCAGCTCGTATTGAAGGCGCGGTGCAGTTGGCCGAGTCCATTTTCCATCTGCCGGTGCGCATCGGTATGCCGCAGTCATTAAAGCTCGGCGGCATGGAGGAGCTCTTACAAAACCCCATTTATGCCACTGGCATTGGCTTGCTGATGTATGGCAAGCAACGTGCATTGGCCGCCGGTGTGAGCGGCAAGTCACGGCAACGGCCCGCTGCGACTAAGGGTTTCGGCGAGATGATGGGCAAAATGAAAGAGTGGTTTGCAAGCAACTTTTAGGAGCTCGCTGGGCGAATAAGCTAAGCATTTAATCTGGTCGCTGGACGGCGATCAACGTGGCAGGAAGCCAAACAAACGCAGTATTTAACAAATCGGCGAAAGCCCCTCAGGGGCTGGAGAACATCATGGAAAACGTATTTACATTAGCAGACAACGGCGGCGAACTTGGTTCAGCCATCATTAAAGTCATTGGCATTGGCGGCGGCGGTGGTAATGCGGTTGAGCATATGGTCGCCAACCAAGTACAAGGCGTCGATTTCATTTGCGCCAACACGGACAAGCAAGCGCTGACAAAAATGACTGCGCGTACCCTAATTCACATGGGCGATGCCGTCACGCGCGGCCTTGGTGCTGGTGCTAATCCCGAAGTCGGTCGTCAAGCGGCGGTCGAAGATCGCGATCGTATTCGCGAAACTTTGCAAGGCGCTGACATGGTCTTCATCACCGCCGGCATGGGTGGTGGTACCGGCACCGGTGGTGCGCCAGTAGTCGCTGAAGTGGCACGCGAAATGGGTATTTTGACCGTTGGCGTAGTGACTAAGCCGTTCCCGTTTGAGGGCAAGAAGCGCATGGATGTGGCAAACCAAGGTATCGAAGCGTTGGCGCAGCATGTCGACTCGCTAATCACGATTCCCAATGGCAAGCTTTTGCAAGTACTGGGTAAGGTCTCGCTGGTAGAGGCTTTCCGAGCCGCCAACAACGTATTGCAAGGTGCTGTGCAAGGCATCGCCGATATGATTTTGCACCCAGGCCACATCAACGTCGACTTTGCCGACGTGCGTGCGGTTATGTCGGAACAGGGCTTGGCCATGATGGGCACAGGCTCGGCCAAAGGCGAAGAGCGTGCGCGTATTGCCACCGAAATGGCGATTCACAGTCCGCTGCTCGATGATGTGCAATTGAAAGGTGCACGCGGTGTGCTGGTATCAATTGCGGCGAACGAAAGCCTGGGCCTTGATGAGTTCTCTGATGTCGGCGACATCGTCAATGAGTTTGCCTCGGAGTCAGCCACTGTGGTGATCGGCACCATTTTGGATGAAACCTTGGGCGATGAAATTCGTGTCACGGTAGTGGCAACAGGTCTACCTAAAGCCAGTGCCATGGCACATGTGCGTCCGATGGCAGGGAAAGCTTCAGCGATGAGTTTGGTGCCAGCAGCGGCCTCTGCTACGGCCACTGAAAAGTCGGCGATGCCTTTAGCGCCAGCCGTTAATGTCGGTCCGGCGCCCGCAGAGGATGCTTATGCGCAATACGAGTCTCCCGCCTATTCACGCAATGCCAAGGTGGTAAACGGTTCACCCCGTCGTGCCGACCTAAACTTGCTGAATATCCCCGCATTTTTGCGTCGTCAGGCCGATTGAGGGATTTCAGAGGCTCTGTTAGTATCAAAGGCCTCTGAAATATCCTGTAACAACCATGCTCAAGCAACGGACGGTCAAGCAAGTTATTCGCGCTAGTGGTGTGGGTTTGCACAGTGGTGAGAAAGTCTATCTCACCCTGCATCCCGCGCCCGTCGACTCAGGCATTGTGTTTCGCCGCACAGACCTGAATCCACCGGTGATGATTCCGGCTCGCGCTGACCTTGTACGCGAAACCACCATGTCGTCCAACTTGGTGGTCGACGATGACGTGCGCGTCGGTACCGTTGAGCACTTGATGTCGGCCCTTGCGGGTTTAGGCATCGACAACGCATTGATCGATGTCAGTGCGCCGGAAATTCCCATCATGGATGGTAGCGCTGGCCCGTTCGTGTTTTTGATTCAAGCCGCCGGCATCGCCGAGCAGGAAGCGCCTAAGCGTTATGCGCGTATTAAGCGGCGTATTGAAGTGCGCGATGGCGACAAAATTGCCGCTTTCGAGCCCTATAATGGCTTCAAAGTGTCGTTTACCATCGACTTCGACCACCCGGCATTTCACGATGAGCATAAATGGGCCACCGTGGACTTCTCCACCACCGCCTATGTGAACGAAGTCAGCCGCGCCCGTACCTTTGGCTTCTTGCGTGATATCGAATATTTACGTGCCAATAACCTTGCCAAAGGCGGCAGCATGGATAACGCCATCGTGGTCGATGACACCGGCGTGATGAACGAAGATGGCCTGCGTTTTGAAGATGAGTTTGTGCGCCATAAAATGCTCGACGCCATTGGTGATTTGTATTTATTCGGCTGCAGTATTCTTGGCGCTTATGAAGGCTATAAAGCCGGTCATGCCATGAATAACAAATTACTACGCGCCATGATTGAGCAGCCAGATGCGTGGGAATTTGTCACATTTGATGACGAGCGACTAACGCCAATTTCCTATGTAAAGGCTGATGCGACGCACTAATAAAGTGAATTTTTGTAGCTAATACAGCAATTTAACTGCTTATCTATGGGTCGTGCCGCACAGGCGCAGTAGTAATTAGCGAATAAGGGTTTAGACCGAATGCCTTGCTAAGTCCCTTAATTTCTTGCTAAGTTCCGCATCTGAAATGCTATTGGCCACTGTTATTAAGTGCTCAGCACTATTTCTACTGATGCGAAGTGGTTTTTTTTTGGGCCTATTGATAGCTTTTGTTTCAAGTCTGTCAGGCGCAGGTCTTAAGCTTGTGCGAATGGCGGTAAGGGCTGAAAATTCGTCATGGGTTTTCAGCTGTTGGATTAAAATACGATTTAAGTAACGCAGTTGGGTGGCAGCAGTGGTGTGATAAACCGCTACTGTGAGTACTCCCTGCTGATAAGAATAAAGCCGGCAAGAAGACCGGAGACTATCATCCAAGACACTGCGCCAAATGGATTCATGCGTTGTGCTAATAGCAAATCGACGTTGCCAACGAGCTATTGCAGGTCGTTGTAAAACGTCAGTTAGCGAAAGCAGTTGATTGGTACGCATGAGGACTCTCCGTAGATTCATCATACGGGCAGTGAACCGAGATAACGAGTATGAATATAATTTTTTTAAGCCGTAAGCATGGTCGGCCGCTTACCTTACAACTTAATCCGCGCTGGCTGGTGTCAGGCGCGGTGGGCTTGGTATTTTTATCGCTAAGCATTGGTGCCGCGGGCTATTGGGTCGCCGCGCGCTATTGGATGGATCAACCAACACCACAGTTTTCAGCAGCCGATAAAGCGCGCCAGCAAGCCTTGCGTGCCATGGCGGATCGCATGGCCGATATTCAAGCGCGAATGATGCGTATTGATGCCTTGGGTGCGCATTTGGCCGAGAATGCTCAGCTCAAAGGCGATGAGTTCGACTTTTCTCAGCGCCCCCCGATGGGTGGTCCTCTTGAGGTTGAGATCGGCGACTCGCAATTAAGCCCCGCTCCTGATCGACGCGTATTAGAAAAAGACTTAACGATGATGTGGCAGGACATTCAGGCGCGTGAAGCACAGCTGATGGCGCTTGATCATATTCTGCAGGATTTACGCGAGCAGTCGGTGAATCTTGACAATATGCCGATTCGTAGAGGCTATATCACCTCATCGTTTGGTTACCGTAGCGACCCATTTACTGGAAAAACTAAATTTCACGGGGGCATCGACTTTGCCGGCTCCGAGGGCACTGAAATTTACTCAGTGGCTGATGGTGTTGTCATTCATGCCGGTGAACGTTCGGGCTTTGGTAACTTAGTCGAAATTGATCATGGCGATGGCATGGTGACGCGCTATGCGCATGCTCGCGCCGTAGCTGTTCGTGTCGGTGACTTAGTCAGTAAAGATCAGTTGGTGGCTTATATGGGCTCGACAGGTCGTTCGACCGGTACACATTTGCATTACGAAGTGTTGCGAGA
>JBDSQT010000233.1:0-10730 GCA_039929665.1 Paraperlucidibaca sp. | reverse complement strand
ACGGATGAGATGGTCAAAGGCCGACAGCGCCGCTTTCGAGCCTTCACCCATGGCGATGATGATTTGCTTATATGGCGATGTCGTCACGTCACCCGCCGCAAATACGCCGGGCAGCGAAGTCTGACCTTTCGCGTCGACTTCAATCTCACCGCGCGGGCTCAATGCCACGCTACCTTTTAACCAATCGGTATTGGGCAGCAAGCCGATTTGCACAAATACGCCATCGAGCGTCAGTTCATGCGCACTGTCATCCTCGCGATTCTTAAACGTTAGGCCGGTCATTTTCTCACCATTGCCCAGAACTTCAGTGGTCAACGCCGAGGTGATGATGGTGACATTGCTCATGCTGCGCAGCTTTTTCTGCAGCACAGCGTCGGCACGCAACTGACTATCGAATTCGATCAGCGTGACATGGGCAACGATGCCGGCCAGATCAATCGCCGCCTCAACGCCCGAGTTGCCACCGCCAATAACGCCTACCTTTTTGCCTTTGAACAGCGGGCCATCGCAATGCGGGCAATACGCCACGCCGCGGCCGCGATACTCCTGCTCGCCGGGCACATTCATTTCGCGCCAGCGCGCGCCAGTCGCCAAAATAACGGTTTTCGATTTCAGCACCGCACCATTGGCGAGTGTGATTTCAATATGTTGCTTCGCACTTAAGGCGGTAGCACGCTGCGTGTTCATCACGTCAACGTCGTAATCACTGGCGTGCTGCTCAAGCGCGGCAACCAGTTTCGGACCTTCAGTGCGACTTACCGAGATAAAGTTCTCAATGCCCATGGTGTCGAGTACCTGACCACCAAAACGCTCAGCGACTACGCCAGTGCGTATGCCTTTGCGCGCGGCATAAATAGCGGCTGCCGCACCCGCAGGTCCACCACCAACGATTAATACGTCGTACGGTGCTTTGGCGCTGAGCTTCTCAGCATCACGCGCGCCGGCATTGGTGTCGACCTTGGCTAAGATTTCCGCCAAAGTCATGCGGCCTTGGCCGAAGGCCTCGCCATTCAGGTGCACGCTAGGCACCGCCATGATTTGCTTGCGCTCAACTTCGTCTTGAAACAGCGCGCCATCGATCATGGTGTGCGAGATGCCGGGATTGACCACCGACATCATATTGAAGGCCTGCACGACATCGGGGCAGTTGTGGCAGCTCAGCGAAATAAAGGTCTCGAAGTGTAAGCCCGCGGGTAGTGCGCGGATTTGCGCCAACACCTCATCACTGACTTTCGGTGCGTAACCACTGACCTGCAACAAGGCCAGAACCAACGAAGTGAACTCATGCCCCAAGGGAATGCCGGCGAAACGCACGCCAGACTCTTGGCCCTGCACATTGACCGCAAAGGACGGACGGCGCTCATCGCTACCATTATCGCGTACGGAAATTTGCGGGCTTAGCGCGGCGATATCGTGCAGCAAGGCCAGCAGGTCTTTCGACTCGCTGCGCTCATCGAGGCTGGCGACCAGCTCAATAGGACTGACAAGGCGTTGCAAATACGCGGCTAATTGGGTTTTCAGTTCAGCATCTAACATGATGGGTCTGCCTGGTTACAGATGTTTGCGAGAACCCCAGGGCTTGTGGCCCCGGAGCCTGTGTAGCAATACAGCGAGTCGGCTTAGATTTTGCCAACTAGGTCCAATGAAGGCTTCAATGTAGCAGCGCCTTCTTTCCATTTAGCTGGGCAGACTTCACCTGGGTGGGCGGCAATGTACTGTGCGGCTTTAACTTTGCGCAGCAATTCGCTGGCGTCACGGCCGATGCCATTGTCGAGCACTTCGCTAAACTTGATTTCGCCTTCGGGATTGATCAGGAAGGTGCCACGGTTCGCCATGCCATCTTCTTCGATCATGACTTGGAAGTTGCGGCTGATACGACCGGTGGGATCGCCAACTAATGGGTACTGCACTTTTTTGATGGTCTCGGACGTGTCGTGCCACGCTTTGTGCGTGAAATGGGTATCGGTCGATACACCATAGATTTCCACGCCCATTTTTTGAAATTCGGCGTAGTTATCAGCCAGATCGCCAAGCTCAGTCGGGCAGACGAAGGTGAAGTCTGCTGGATAGAAAAATACGACAGACCATTTACCATTTAAGCTGGCGTCGGTCACAGGAACAAACTCACCGTTGTGATACGCAGTAGCGGTGAAGGGCAGTACTTTGGTGTTGATCAGGTTAGTCATTTAAAAGCTCCTTGGTCTTGCTCGGCCAGTTCTTATTGCACCAATAGCGACGGTCAATAGAGTCGGCATGGGGTTCAGGTGTTTCCTGCCCGCGCATAATAGACAAGGAGCATCATAAAGTTAAATTAATTATATATTGGATTTCGATAGCTTTTAACTATGGCTAACATCAGAAAGCAAAAAGCCCCAACCGAGGCTGAGGCTTTTACACAGTATAGATGGTGGCCGGGGGCGGAATCGAACCGCCGACACGCGGATTTTCAATCCGCTGCTCTACCAACTGAGCTACCCGGCCACGCGAGGGGCGTATTAAAGCCGCGACTGAGGCTAGCGTCAAGCCTATCGCGAGCCTGGCGTCCAGTTTTTTGTCGGTGCGGGGGTTGCTAGCGGCTTATCTGCTGTTTTTTTGTGCGATATGCGCTTACTGA
Source organism: Paraperlucidibaca sp. (assembly GCA_039929665.1). Taxonomy (GTDB): domain Bacteria; phylum Pseudomonadota; class Gammaproteobacteria; order Pseudomonadales; family Moraxellaceae; genus Perlucidibaca. Next base: position 8,116 of record JBDSQT010000233.1, on the reverse strand, counting down.
GGCGCGTTGAGCTACCGCGCAACCACAGCTCGAGGCTAACTAAGCGGGCGATTATCCATACCCAAAGCACGGCAATGAACACCGCTAACACCAAACTCATCTCGACCGAGGTTTTGCCCCAGCTGATCAGCACATAGCCCGTGTCATTGCTAAATGCCGCAAAGCCAACCGCGAGCATCACCGTTAGTAAGCACAACCAAGTCAGCACGCGCATAATTAATGCTCCCCGCCCAAGGTAGGCAATGCCGTAAGCGCAGCGCGGCTGACTAAGGCTGGTGCGTCGAGCATGACCGGTTGCGCTTGTAAGTCAGCGAGCTCATTGAGTAAGGGCTCGGTTTGCGTTGCCGACAGAGCCGCCAAGCGCGACTGAATGCGGCGACTGACCGACTCAAGTGCCGCGCGATAAAGCACGCTATCGCCACGCAGCAGAGCCACTTGTGCTTGCATAATCTGTGCATCGAGCTGGCTGCGCAGCAGACTCAGGCGGGTGTCATCAAGCACTGGCGCCATTGGCTCATCGTGATGACGCACGACGATGAGCTCCCGAAACTTGCTTAGACCTTGCTGCCAGAGATCGGTCATTGCTGAGCTCGTAGACGGCGCTTTAGTGGGTGTAGCAGGCAATGACTGATGCGCCGCCACCGCAAGCCTATCGCTGCTGACTTGCAAGGCCGACAAGCGCAAATACAGCGCGCTGGCATCTACCGGCTCAATGGCCGACAAAGTGCTGATATCCTGCTCTAGAGCACGCCGTAATGGCTCGAGACTCTCCACCCGCTGCTCGTTCAATAACGCATCGGCAGCGGCGAGCGCACGCCGCGCGGCAGGCGCATCCTGGCGTAAGATCAGGGCTTGCTCAGCTACCGTCACAGCGGCATCAATGCGGTCAATCAGCCAGCGCTGGCGCAAGGCTGGACCATCGGCTAATAGGCTATCGATGGCGACCTGCTGCTGCTTAAGTTGAATATCGCGCAAGGATTCACGCAGGCTGATGGCCTCAAGCTCAGCACTCACGCGTGTTAGTGAGATATCGGCGGTAAGCAGGCTGCTACGGGCGCGTTTATGCTCTCGCTCGCTATGCCAGGCCATGATGCTCGAGGCGATAGTCAGCAGCGTTAGAAACAGCAATACGAACTTAAAACCCAGACTCAATGGCCGCTTGATGGCAACGGAGGTTACGAGTGGTAGACGGCTTGTGGGTGCAGCCATGGCGGTATCCTTATAGTCCTGCTGTTATTTTTAAAGCTATCGTTAAAGCAGCGGCGTCAGCGCCTTCAGCCAATGCATAGGCTGCGCACCATCGGCACATATCACCCGAGTCGCACCCGCCGCGCGCACCGCCTCGGCTAAGCGTTGGCTCACCGTGATCAACCACGGTGTAGTGGCCTCGCTGCCCGCGATCTGCTGCCAATGCTGCCAAATCATCGCGCTACTGAGCAGCACGACCTCTGGCCGAGGATAGCAGGACGCCCAGTCGGTGCGCGCGCCATCGGGCAGAAATCGCTTATATAAGGCTAGTGTGTCGACCTCGGCTCCACGCTCGCGCAAGGTCGTCGCTAATAGCTCACGGCCATCCTCGCCACGGCACACCAACCAGCGTTGGCCAGCGACATCGTGCAATATCGGTAGTGCAAGCATGCCTTCGCTGTCTTCTTGCGCGGCAATGTGTACGCGCAAGCCTTCAGCCTCAAGCACCGCCGCCGTAGCCTGACCTACCGCGACACACGGCATGGGATGTGGCCATTGCGGCCAATAATCACTGATTGTGGCAACGGCATAACGCGCGGCATTAGCGCTAACAAAGACGATGCCATCGTAGCGATCTAGCGCTAAAACCTGCGCGCGCGCAACAGCATCTAGCGCTAAGGGCTCAATCGCCAGCAAAGGCAGTTCTACGACCTCATGGCCCGCCTCGCGCAGGGCCTGGCTGAGCGGCTGCGCTTGGCGCGCGGGGCGTGGGTTAAGGACACGCATCAGCGCGTACCCGAGCGCCCATACACCGCATCGAGAATCTCACCCGCGCCTTGTGCCAAGAGTTTTTCGGCCAACTCAACGCCTAAGGCTTCGGCCTGGCTTTGCGGGCCAGTGACGTAATCAATAATCATGCGCTGACCATCAACACTACCGACCCGACCTTCAATGGCAATTTGATCGCCCGAGAGCGTGGCGTAGCCGGCAATCGGCACTTGGCAGCCGCCTTCTAGACGCGTGTTCATTGCGCGCTCAGCCATCACTCGAATGGCCGAGATCGGATCATGCAGCGGCGCCAGCAAGGTCTGAGTTTGCGTATCATTGATGCGGCACTCGATGCCCACAGCACCTTGGCCAACCGCCGGCAGCATCAGCTCAGGATCTAAACTGCAGCGTATGCGATCGCTCATTTTTAGCCGCAGCAAACCCGCGCAGGCCAAAATAATCGCGTCATACTCACCCGCATCAAGCTTGCTAAGACGAGTTTGCACATTGCCGCGTAAGTCTTTCACCACTAGGTCAGGACGGGCGCGGCGAATTTGGCATTGGCGGCGCAGACTTGACGTGCCGACCACCGCGCCTAGCGGCAAGGCTTCGAGTGAAGCGAATTGATTACTAACAAAGGCATCGAAAGGGTTCTCGCGCGGGCAGATTACCGAGAGGCCTAAACCGTCAGGAAAGGCCATCGGCACATCTTTCATCGAGTGCACCGCGATGTCGGCACGGCCATCGAGCATGGCCGCCTCTAGCTCTTTGACGAACAGGCCTTTGCCACCAATCTTGGCAAGCGGCACATCTAAGATTTTGTCGCCTTGAGTAACCATCGAGACCAACTCGACGACTAAGCCCGGATGGTGCCGGCGTAACTCATCAGCAACATAGTGGGCCTGCCAGAGGGCCAGTGGGCTTTGACGGGTGGCGATGCGCAGCGGCTGCGTGGGTGTACCTAAAGACATGAAAACCTCGGGACCAATCACTGCGAGTGAGTGTATCAGCCCCGAGGCTTAACTGCGTAGATTGGCACTAGCATCCGGCGACAGGGCGCTAGCGTTAGACGCGATGCAGGGTTTCGCGCAGCTCCGGCAAATGCCGACGACTAACAACTAGGCGCTCATTAAGCCCGCGAATGCGCACGCGATATTGACCGGTTGAAATCACTTCAAGGCCTTCAAGAAAGTTGAGCGACAGCAAGGCATTTCGATGGATGCGAATAAAGCGGTTGCCAAACTCTTCTTCAAGCTCTTTCAAGGTCTCATCGATCAATACTTCGCCTTGCTCGTGACGCACGGTGACGTACTTATGATCCGCTAAAAAATAACGTACTTCGTCGATAGGAATCAGCTCGATGCCACGGTGGGTGCGCGCGGTGATGTGGCTACGATGATTGTTTCGTTCGGTGACTGTCGGCTGTTGACGCAAAACACCAAGCTGCAACTGGCTAACACGGCAGGCGCGACTCAGCGCTTCACGCAGGCTTTCACGGCTAACCGGCTTAAGTACATAGCCAGACGCGGCGACAGAAAATGCCTCTAGAGCATGCTCATCGAAGGCGGTGCAGAAAATAATCGCCGGCGGTGACTCTCGCTCAGACAGTTGGCGGGCACAGGTTAGGCCATCCATAACCGGCATACGCATGTCCATCAGCACGATATCGGGATCATATTCATTCACTAGCGCGATAGCTTGCTCGCCGTGCTCGGCTAGGCCAACCAGCTCATAGCCGCCGATGTCTTCGAGGAGTCGAACCAAACGTTCGCGGGCTAGACGTTCATCATCACAAATAATGACACGTGGTTTCATCACTTAAACCTCACTTTTTTTCTTGTTATGACGGCCTTATGGCGCGTTCTTTTTCAGGCTAAGCGTCGAGGATAACTCAGCTCTGTGACATAAAATCCTGCGTCGGGCGCGGCCTCAAGTGCAGCTTCGGGGCCAAAACGCGCCTGCAATCGCAATCGCACATTACGCATCGACATTTGATTGCCGGGGCGCGACGGTGACTGCGGTAGCGGATTCGTCAACCGTATCCTAACCCAATCGGGCGAAATCTGAACAACTAATGTGATTTTACATGGTGATGCCGACATTTCCGCACCATGGCGTATGGCGTTCTCCAGTAGCGGCTGCAGGGTCAATAGTGGAATACGCACGGCCTGTATTCCTGCGGGGACTTGCCAATCAATGTTCAGTCGATCGCCCAGGCGCAGCTCTTCGATATTCGCATAACGCCGGCACAGCGCGATCTCATCGGCCAAACTGACATCCGCGGTATCTTTTAAGCTGGCGCGAAACAATGCCGCAAGATCCTCCACCACCTGCTCTGCTTTCTCGGGATCAATGCTGATTAAACTGGCAATGATGTTCATCGAGTTGAACAGAAAATGCGGCTCAATGCGCGCCTGCAGAGCCTCCAAACGCGCTTCCAGTGCAGCCTTTTCACGATTACGCAGCTGCGCCTGCAGCGTTAGATAGCGCATAAATAAACCAGCGAACAAGCCACTGATGAGCAGGTGGCGGAAAATCGCCGAATACTCATTGCTAACAAACGACAACATCGGCAGCCCCAGCGCATCGAGCAGCATAAAGCCCGCCAAACTTAGCCAGAGCAAATTGACCATGATGATGACGACCACCGCGATGGCGACCGCCAAGTGGCGCCATCGCATCATGCGCTGACGCCAACGACAAATTAGCAAGAAGCTAATACCCATGACACCGCTGGTCAGTAGCAGCAGTAAAAGGTAATCCCAGAGCGGAAATGGCCACAGAGCCGGCGACTGTGCGATCAGCAAAAATAGCGAGATGAGCACGCAGATCACCGCAATACGCAGCGTGAAGGTACGCGAGCAAAAATCAGGCAGCCAAAACTCATTGTTATCGAGATTTAGATCCTGCCCCAGTTGTTGTTTTTTTAAGATAGGCATGTCGCGAGTGTGCCCGAGGCCAGCCTGAGTTCACAAGCGTAGCGCGGCCTTGGTGATGTATACTTAGCGACTTATTTTTAACCATGCTGCTTTAATTTTAAGCATGCTTGCCCAAAACATGATGCGCCCGCTGGGCCCAAAGGTTTGTTCATGAGCACCCCATCGTCTTCCATGTGGGGTGGCCGCTTCGCCGAGGCCACCGACCAATTTGTTGCAGAGTTCACCGCATCGGTGCAATTCGATAAGCGCATGTACCGCCAAGATATTCGCGGCTCCATCGCGCACGCCAGCATGCTGGCCGATGTAGGCGTGCTGAGTGCCGCCGATCGCGACCTGATTGTTAATGGTCTGCGCACCATCGAAGACGAAATCGCTCGCGGCGAGTTTGTCTGGCGCATTGAGCTTGAAGATGTCCACATGAACATCGAAAGCCGTCTCACTGACCTCATCGGCATTGCCGGCAAGCGCCTGCATACTGGCCGTAGCCGTAACGACCAGGTCGCCACCGACATCCGCTTGTATTTGCGCGATGAGATCGATGCCATTCGCGCTGAGCTAAAACGCTTAATGACCGGCCTGATTAATCTTGCTGAGCGCGAAGCCGACACCATCATGCCCGGTTTTACACATTTGCAAACCGCGCAGCCGGTGACCTTTGGTCATCATTTGCTGGCTTGGTTTGAAAATCTTAAGCGCGACGATGAGCGCCTAATCGACTTACGCGTGCGCGTTAACCGCATGCCCTTGGGCTCAGCAGCGTTGGCAGGCACGACCTATCCCATCGATCGCCGCATCACCGCACGCCTTTTAGACTTCGATGGCATTTGTGAGAATTCGCTCGACGCAGTTTCCGACCGAGACTTTGCTATCGAGTTTTGTTCCGCCAGCGCGCTGATCATGATGCATCTATCACGCTTCAGCGAAGAGCTGGTGCTATGGGCATCGGCGCAGTTCAGCTTTGTCGATTTGCCCGACCGCTTCTGCACGGGCTCGAGCATCATGCCGCAAAAGAAAAATCCCGATGTACCGGAGTTGGTGCGCGGTAAAAGTGGCCGTGTTTTTGGCCACTTGATGGCCCTATTGACGTTGATGAAAGGCCAACCACTGGCCTACAACAAAGACAACCAAGAAGACAAAGAGCCACTGTTTGACGCCGCCGATACGGTGATGGGTTCATTACGCGCCTTCGCCGACATGGTGCCCGCACTACAGCCGCGCCGTGACGTCATGCGCGAAGCCGCGCGTCGTGGCTTCGCTACCGCCACCGACCTCGCCGACTACCTAGTGAAGCGCGGCTTAGCCTTCCGTGACGCCCATGAAGTCGTCGGTAAAGCCGTGGGCTATGGTGTATCCAGCGGTAAAGACTTGGCAGAGATGAGTTTGGCGGAGCTGCAAAACTTCTCCTCCGACATTAGCGATGACGTCTTTGCTGTGCTGACGCTCGAAGGCTCAGTAAATGCCCGTGACCACCTCGGTGGCACCGCTCCTAAACAAGTACGTGCGGCGGTTTTGCGCGCACGCGAACGCATCGCTTAGTTGGCTTTGCTCAACATCACGAGAGTTATTATGAACAAGCTATTTTTAGTTGCCGCCACCTGCTTAAGCCTAACAGCCTGCGTCAGCATGAACGCTGGTAACACCAACACAGGCGCCAGCAACGGTGCCTCAGCGTCGCAAACACAGTCATTCATTCAGGCCGTGGAAGCTAAACGCGGCACCGCCCTTGGTGTCGCCGAAAAAGTCCAGCTACAAGGTTTAGTGGGTGCCACCAAAGTCGGCATCAATGGCGTGCAAAATAACTTCCTGAATAGCGTAGGTCAGCGTGTTGGCTTAAATGGCCCCGTGCTCGCCGCCTTGTTTCCAGCTGCGGGCACGCCCATCAGCGAATCATCTGCTGTCGCAAAAGTAGAGAAAGCGCTGGGCTCACGTCTAAGCCAAGCCGATGCCAGTGCCGTGAAAGCGGCCACCGCCTTGCGCAATAATACCGGGGCGACCCTGAAAACCAGCTTATCTAACCGCATTGGTGGCCTAGTTGGCCTCGATGGCGCCTTAGTTGAAGCGCTGCTGCCCTTACTGGGCTTTTAAGTCTGTTTGAATGCGGCGGGCCATCATGCCCGCCAGCTAATCTGCACGCGCGTCGTGCTGGAGTGATGTGATGAGTTTGCTACCGCCGGTCGCCAAGACACCGCTGTTTGGTTACGACCGCTATTGGGCAGAATGCTTTGGGGCTTCGCCCTTTCTGCCCATGTCGCGCGCCGAGATGGACCAACTCGGCTGGGACTCGTGCGACATCATCATCATCACCGGCGATGCCTATGTTGATCACCCGAGCTTCGGCATGGCGATCATCGGTCGACTGCTCGAAGCCCAAGGCTTTCGCGTCGGCATTATCGCGCAGCCCGAATGGCAGTCCGCTGACCCGTTCAAAGTGCTGGGCAAGCCCAATCTATTTTTCGGCATCGCCGCCGGCAATATGGACTCGATGATCAACCGCTACACGGCCGATCGTAAAATTCGTTCCGACGATGCCTATTCGCCGAATGACGAAGGTGGTCGCCGACCCGATCGCGCCAGCCTGGTTTATGCCCAGCGCGCTCGTGAAGCCTACCCCGATGTACCGCAGGTGCTCGGTGGCATCGAGGCCTCGCTGCGGCGTATTGCGCACTATGATTATTGGCAGGACAAAGTACGCCGCTCGATTTTGCTCGATGCTAAATCTGACATTCTGCTGTATGGCAATGCCGAGCGCGCCATCGTCGAGATTGCCCATCGCTTGAGCCGTGGCGAGGCCATTCGCGACATCACCGACGTGCGTGGCACGGCATTTTTACGCCGCGACACACCGCATGGCATGTTTGTCCTCGACTCATCACGTGTTGATGTCGCTGGCCGCGTTGATCGTATTCTCAACCCCTATGTCAATACCGCCGACTTAGCGGCTTGCGATATTGAAAAGCAAAAAGGTGCAGCGACCTATGCCGGCAGTGCGTTTTCCAGTGAGCTAAGTGAGGCCGCCAGTGATCGCGGCTTCGGTACCTTTAGCAGCAACAGCATGCCCGGCGCCAAGGACATTGGCGCGCCCATAGAGGTCACGCCCGGCGCCTGGGGCGACCTCAGCGCATTGCCCGAAGACACCACGGTGGTGAGCTTGTTGCCCGCGGGTAGCGAGAGCAAACGTAGCAAATTACCGGCGCGCGATGACACGGTGATTCGCTTGCCAT
>JBDSQT010000232.1:0-3797 GCA_039929665.1 Paraperlucidibaca sp. | reverse complement strand
GCCGGTGTGACAACCGCTGCACTCATAGGCCGCAATGCACCAATTTTTGTTGCTGCACGCGCACTTCAACCGCCGCAATGAGCTTATCGGCAATGCCAAAACCATAGGCCGCATCGATTTCGCGAATGCAGGTTGGGCTGGTGACATTGACCTCAGTAAGGTATTCGCCAATGACATCGAGACCGACAAACAGCAGGCCGCGCTTTCGCAGCTCTGGGCCCACGCGGGCGGCAATGCGGCGCTCATGGTCGTTGATGGGGCGCGCTTCACCACGCCCGCCAGCCGCTAAGTTGCCGCGAATTTCATCACCTTGTGGGATGCGCGCGAGCACATAGGGCACCGGCTCGCCATCGATCATCAGCACGCGCTTGTCGCCATCTTTGATCTCGGGAATATAGCGCTGCGCCATAATCGGGCGCTGGCCATTGTCGGTGAGCATCTCCAGCGTTGCGCCGATGTTGGAACCGCCGGCGATGAGCCGAAAAATGCCCATGCCACCCATGCCATCGAGCGGTTTCACGATGACGTCTTTTTCCTCAGCAATAAACGCGCGCAACACGCTAGCGCGCGAACTCACCACGGTCGGCACCATGCACTCGGCAAAGCTCGTGGCAAAGAGCTTCTCGTTGCAATCACGCAAGGCTTGCGGCCGGTTAATCACCACCACGCCAGACTGCTCGGCACGCTCCAGCAGATAGGTCGCGTAAATAAAATTCATATCAAACGGTGGGTCTTTGCGCATCAGCACGGCATCGACACGCGCCAGCGGTTGCTCAACCCATTCGCCTAACTCAAACCAGCGCTCCGGATTTTCAAACACCTGCAATGGCGCCATGCGCGCCCACGCCTCGCCATCTCGCAACGACAGGCCATCGGGCTCGATATACCAGAGGCTATGGCCACGCTTAGCCGCCGCCCACAACATGGCCAGCGTCGAGTCCTTTTTGTAAGTGACCTGCGCGATTGGGTCCATCATCACGGCCAGCTGCATGGCAAGCTCCTAAACGGTATGAGCGGCGCTCGCTAAAGGCGCCACTGGAAAAGCGAATGAAGCAGCTGTGCTTAAGCCACTACGCCGTAGTGCTCACGGTAAGCGCGCATGGCATCGAGATGCTCTGCGTGCTGCCCCGTTTGCTCAATATAGGCAATAATTTCTTCAAATTTAATGATCGACACCACGGGAATATCGAAGTCGCGCTCAACCTCTTGAATGGCCGACAGCATACCTGTGCCGCGCTCTTGACGATCAACGGCAACTAACACCGCCACCGCTGTCGCGCGCGCATCTTGTACCAGCTGCATGACTTCGCGAATGGCCGTACCGGCGGTGATGACATCATCAATGATGAGTACGCGACCAGCGAGCGGTGAGCCAACAATTAAGCCGCCCTCGCCATGATCTTTGGCTTCTTTGCGATTAAAACACCAGGGCATGTCGCGGCCAAAATGTTCAGACAGCTGCACCGCCGTAGCCGAGGCAATGGGGATGCCTTTATAGGCCGGACCAAACAGCACATCGCCATCGAGCTGATGATCAATCATGGCAGCGGCATAAAACTGACCCAAGGCCGCCAAGCGCTTGCCGGTATTAAACAAACCCGCATTGAAAAAATACGGTGACTGTCGGCCCGACTTCAGCGTGAAACTACCAAAGCGCAACCCGCCTTGGTTGAGGGCAAATTCAATAAACTCGCGTTGATAATCGCGCATGGAAAACCTGCTTCGTGTGTCGCTTGAAAGTGCGCCATGATAGCGTGAGCGACGCCAGAATGGGCAGGCCTACAGCGTTTTCACCAAGGCATTAATGGCCTCGCTAAGCTCCTTGGGCGAGTTTTCCTGCAGAAAATGCCCACCTCGCACGGTCGTGTGTGGCTGACCAGCCGCCCCAGGGATACGCGCTTGCATATGAATATCACCGCCACGCGTGATCGGATCGCCCTTGCTAAAACAGGTTAAAAATGGCTTTTGCCATTGCTCCAAAACTTGCCATGCGGCTCGGTTTGCACGCGTGGCAGGGTCATTTGGCGTAACCGGTACTAGTCGCGGAAACGCGCGCGCACCGGCCTTGTAACGACCGCTTGGGAAGGGCGCATCGTAGGCCGCACGCTCAGCGGGTGTAAGCGCATTAAAACAACCTGAGGCGACAATGCGCCCAATGGGAAACCACGGGCTGTAGAGCGCGAAATTTTTCCAGATCTTAAACGCCTTCGGCATGGCCTGGTCGCCCGTTGGCAACATGCCATTTCCGACCACAATGGCGTCGAAGCGTTCGGGGTTTTCAGCCGCCAAGCGCAGCCCGAGCAGCGCGCCCCAGTCTTGGCAGACCAAGGTGATGTGGCGCAAGTCGAGCTGCTCAATCAAGTTGTTCAGCCACGCCATGTGATTAGCATAGCTGTAATCATTAAGACCGCTGGGTTTGTCGGATTTACCAAAGCCGATCAAATCGGGCGCGATCACACGGCTACCGGCCGCGGCGACTTGCGGAATCATATGCCGATAGAGGTAACTCCAGGTCGGCTCGCCATGCAGCATCAACACAGGGTTGGCATCGCGCGGGCCTTCATCGACGTAATGCATGCGCAGACCACTGGGCGCGAGCTCACAATAATTCGCGGCAAAGGGGTAATCCGGCAGGTTGGCAAAACGAGACTCAGGGGTACGTAGCGTGGCCATGGTGGGCTCCTGTTTGATCAAAGCAAGAGCCCAAGACTACCCGATGAACGGTCTAAAGAACCGCCCATCGAGAAATAGCGCAAATAAACGCATCCAAAACTCACGAGGGCTCGTATAGCCATAGCTACACCATCAAAACTCAAAAACCTCGTGGAGTTCCAAGATGATCACACTCAGCACACCGCGTCCGCGTCTGATGCCCTTAGTAAGCATGATGCTTCTGGCCAGCGCCGCGACCGTGACCACGGTGCAGGCTTCCAGCCACCGTGAAGCGCCCTACATCACTTCAATGCCGAAAGTAGATGGCACCGATTTTTATATGTTTAATAGCTATGAAACTGGCCGCACTGATTCGGTCACGCTCATTGCTAACTATTTACCCCTGCAAGATGCTTACGGTGGACCCAACTACTTCTCATTGGACCCTAATGCGCTGTACGAAATTCATGTCGATAACAATGGCGATGCCGTTGAAGACATTACCTTTCAGTTTCGCTTTAAGAACAAACTGGCTGACCTGAAAGTTCCGGTTGGCGGCAAAATGATTTCGATTCCACTGGTCAATCTGCCACCTAGTGGCAATGTCCCTACGCTCAATGTCAATGAAGAGTTCACTGTCACCGTTGTTCGTGGCCCACGCCGTGGTGCCGCTAGCAGTCGTCAGCTCGTAACCAATGCACAGGGCGGTAGCAGTACATTTACGAAACCTGTTGATAACATCGGCGATAAGTCCATCCCCAACTATTCTACTTATGCCAACCAGTTCGTTTACAACGTGAACATTCCTGGCTGCCAAGTACCTGCTAAGTTATTTGTCGGTCAGCGCAAAGATTCGTTTGTGGTGAACCTAGGTGAAGTGTTTGACTTGATCAACATTGCCAATCCCGTTGGCTCTGAAAGTATTGAGAAAGACGACTTGGCTGATAAAAACGTCACTACATTGGCTATGGAAGTACCAAAAAGCTGCTTAACCAATGGTAATGAGCCAGTGATTGGTGGCTGGACAACGGCTAGTGTGCGTCAAGCACGTTTGCTGAATCCAACACCTGCTAGCAACAATACCGCTAGTAAAGAAGGCGGTGCATGGACACAGGTGTCGCGCCTGGGCATGCCGTTGGTTAACG
>JBDSQT010000231.1:0-5916 GCA_039929665.1 Paraperlucidibaca sp. | reverse complement strand
AGGATGGCGATGTGATGCACTTCCGCTTTAACGTCTAACGAGCTGACTGCCACACGCTTCATCCGCACAAATAAAAAGGCCTCGGCAGCAACCCCGAGGCCTTTTTATTGCGCTTTACTTAAACGCTGGGGCGCGCCAACCACTCCCGGCCTTTTAACATCAGCTGCCAATACACCATCGGCAATACGCTAACCTTCAAAAACCATTGACTGCGTCGTGCAACTACTGGGTTTAATGGAAAGGTTGGCAGCAACTTGCCCCCAAATCCAAACTCAGCCATCACTACCTTGCCTTTCTCCACGGTCAATGGACAGGCGCCATAGCCATCGTAGCGAGTGGCTAACGGCACACCAGCACGTAAGGCTAAGAGATTTTCCGATACCACGACAATTTGCTTACGCACTGCCGCCATGGTTTTCGCATTGGGCGACGAGCAGACATCGCCCAAGGAAAAGATATTCGCAAAACGTGGGCTTTGCAGTGTGTACTGATCGACCTCACACCAGCCGGCGGCATCAGCTAACGGGCTGTTACGCACCACATCGGGCGAGCGCTGCGGCGGTACGGCATGAAGCATATCGAACTGTTTCTCAATGCGCGTCACCTGACCATCCGCATCGGTGACATCAAACCACGCCGTTTGCGCCGGCCCATCGACCTTCACCAGCGTATGGTTAAATGCTAGATCGATAGCGTAGCGCTCAACGTATTGCATTAGTGGCGGCACAAATGCCGGCACACCAAAAAGCACCGCCCCGGCATTACAGAACTCAACAGTGATATTCGTTAAACGGCCTTGCTTGCGCCAATAATCGCAGGACAAGTACATGGCTTTCTGCGGCGCGCCGGCACATTTGATGGGCATAGGCGGCTGACTAAAAATGGCTCTGCCTGCTTTTAGTTCCTGCACCAACTTCCACGTATAAGGCGCTAAATCGTAACGATAGTTAGAGGTCACGCCATGGCTGCCCAGCGTTTCTTCAAGCCCCTCGATACCCTCCCAGTGCAACTCCAAACCAGGGCAGACAATGAGCTGCTGATAGCCGACTTCGCGACCATCAGATAACGCGACTCGCTTGTCCTCTGGCATGAAGCGCGACACGGCCGCCTTGAGCCACTGCACGCCCTCGGGCATGACCGAGGCCATGCTACGCGTGGTGTCTTCGCTGGCAAAGGCACCTCCGCCTACCAACGTCCATGCGGGCTGATAATAATGCCTGTCATTAGGCTCAATAATTGTGATCCGCAAGGATGGTTGGCGACGCAGCAAGCTCGCGGCGACACCAATACCCGCCGACCCGCCACCGACGATGACAATATCCGCATCGGCGGCAACAGATGCCGATGCCGCCGTTTCAGTGGCGGGTAAAAAACCGTGCGATTGGGCCAACTGATACACCGTTTGCGAGCGATTACCGGTACGACAATAGGCCAGCATCGGGCCGGGCATGGCCGTGACTAATTGCGCGAAAGCACGGGCCTCATCCGGGCCGATCTGCCCCGGCGTCAAGGGCAAATAGGCAAACTTAAGACCGATAAGCTGCGCCGCCTGCGCCATATCATCCTGACTAGGCTGCGTATCACCGCCCTCACTATCCGGGCGATTACATACTATGGCGCGAAAGCCGGCCGCATAAAGCTCGCTCAACTCATGCGCCGCCAATTGCCCCGATACCGCCATTCCTTCGTCTAGCTGCGTCCATGTCGTCATGCCAGCGCTCCCGTGTGCTGCTTCAAATCGGCCAGTACGCGACCACAATACAAGCTCGACATAGTGTTCATTACTAAAATGACCTCAGCGCTGGCCAAGCTATAAAAAATATACTTGCCGTCACGGCGGGCATTCACCAAGCCCTCTTCGCGCAACACGGCGAGCTGTTGTGATAGCGTGGGCTGGCGAATACCGCATAAGGTCTCCAGATCGCCAACATTACGCTCACCCTGCGTTAACTGACAGAGCAACAGTAGCCGGTCCTCATTTGCCATAACTTTCAACAAATTACAGGCCTTGGTGGCAGAATCTCGCAGCAGGGTGAAGGCTTGCGGTGACAGATGAGTTTCCATAACTACCTCACGAAGAAGCGCAACAAACACTTTATTGACAAGTATATTGTTCGTCAATAATATAGAAATATATAAAGTTTATGGAGCCTATGATGACAACTCAAGTCGCCTCATTTTTTGATACTGCGACCAATACTGTCAGCTATATCGTCCATGCTGGGGCTGGCAGCGCTTGCGCCATCATTGACTCAGTGCTTGATTTTGACCCAAAAGCCAGTAGAACGCACACCGAGTCTGCCGACAAACTCATTAGCTTTGTCCGCAAACACACCTTATCGGTGCAATGGCTACTTGAAACCCACGCACACGCAGATCATCTCTCGGCAGCGCCATATTTGCAGAAGCATCTTGGCGGCACGATTGCTATCGGCGAGGCCATTCGCCAAGTGCAAGGCGTGTTCCAAAAAATCTTTAATTTGGACACTGAGTTTGCCTTAGATGGCTCACAATTTGGCCATTTATTTCAGCCCAATGAAACCTTCATGATCGGCGACATTGTGGCTCGCGCCATCCACGTGCCAGGTCACACACCTGCCGATATGGCCTATATTGTCGGCGAAAACAGGGTTTTTGTCGGCGATACGTTGTTTATGCCTGACCTTGGCTCGGCGCGTTGCGACTTTCCTGGTGGCGATGCGCAGACGCTCTATAAGTCAGCACAGCGCATCCTCAGCCTACCCTCTGACACTGTGCTCTATATGTGTCACGACTACCCGCCAGCCTCACGTGAGGCGAGCTGGGAAACTACAGTGGCTGAGCAGCGCGCGAGCAATATCCATCTACACGATGGCATTAACGAAGCCGCGTTTGTCGAGATGCGCACCACCCGCGACGCCACACTCGACATGCCCACGCTTATCCTACCTGCCATCCAAATCAATATTCGCGCCGGTCATTTCCCACCCCATGAAAACAACGGGGTTGCCTACTTAAAACTCCCGCTCAACGCACTCTAAGGCAAGCCTCATGCGCCTAATACCCGGCTGGCTAAAACACTACCGCCGCGCCGACCTTCGTGATGACACCCTCGCCGGCACCATCACGGCGATTTTGCTGGTACCGCAGGCGCTAGCCTATGCCCTGCTTGCCGGCCTTCCGCCAGAGGTCGGCCTCTACGCTAGCGTGCTACCACCACTGATCTACGCCCTGCTGGGCAGTAGTCGCACACTCGCTGTCGGTCCTGTCGCCGTTGCCGCTGTGATGGTAGCCAGTGCGCTACAGCAGTTTGCCGATGGCGATAGCAGTCGTGCACTCGCCGGCGCGCTCTGGCTAGCCTTGCTCTCCGGCGGCTTCTTACTACTTTTTGGCCTAATGCGCTTGGGCTGGCTGTCTTACTTCGTCAGCCATCCGGTGCTCAGCGGCTTTAGTACGGCGGCCGCAATCACCATTATCGGCACGCAAATTCCAGCCTTGACAGGCGTCGCCGGCGATCGCCAGGCGGCTTTCTTCGGCTTTATGGTGGATATTTTTCCCCGCCTAAATAGCAGTAGCTGGATCGTCGCTGCCGCGACCTGCGCCACGCTTGGCCTCCTGCTCGCTGGCCGCTACCGCCTCAGCGCCTGGCTCACCGCATTAGGCTTATCTGCCAATCTTGCCACGCTAGCGACACGTATGATGCCGCTGCTGATTGTCGTGCTGGCACTGGTGTTATCAGCACATTTCGACGGCGCAAAACATGTCGCCGTAGTCGGTGATATCCCGCAAGGTTTACCACCGCTGTCTATGGGCTTCTTATGGCTTGAGGGCTGGACCGGACTGATCGGCTCGGCGCTGCTCATCGCGATTATTGGCTATGTCGAAAGCCTATCCGTAGCACGCATTTTGGCGATACGCCGGCGCGAGCGCATTGACCCTGACCAAGAGTTACTAGCCTTAGGCGCAACCAATATCGGCGCCTCACTGTGTGGCGGCATGCCCGTCGCCGGTGGCTTTTCGCGCTCAATGGTCAACTTCGATGCCGGTGCGCGCACACAACTTGCTGCGATCATTACCTCATGCTGGGTGGCGCTGGCCGCCTTTGCCCTCACCGATGTCTTAGCGCCACTGCCCAAACTCGTGCTAGCCGCCATTGTCGTGGTCGCCGTGATTCAGCTTATCGACTTCAAGAGCCTACTCCGTACCTGGCGCTATGATCGCCGCGATGGCATCGCGCAGCTGGGCACCATCATGGGCGTGCTGCTGCTGGGCATTGAGCCGGGTTTGCTAATCGGCATGGCACTTTCTATTGGCCTGTATTTACAGCGCACCAGTGATCCGCACATCGCCGTCATTGGTCAAGTGCCAGGCACCGAGCATTACCGCAATATTCATCGCCATCACGTCACCACGTGGCCGTCGCTATTGCTGATTCGGGTCGATGAGAATATTTACTTTGCCAATGCCCCCGCTATCGAAAGCCATCTGATGAACTTGCTTGCCACCGCTACCGAGGCTAAACACCTGATCTTGGTGCTTTCAGGCGTAGCGAATATCGATGCCAGCGGTTTAGAGATGCTTGAGAGCATGTCGCATAGCTTGCGAGATGCTGGCATGACGCTACATTTGGCCGAGGTGAAAGGGCCGGTGATGGATGGCTTAGCTAAGTCTGCACTGCTAGAAATACTGAGTGCGGCACAGGTGCATTTATCAACACAAGCCGCCGTGGACAGCTTGACGCAGGAAAAATCAGCAATCGCCTACTATTTACTCGATCAGTGAGCGCATGCGCTTGACAGCATGAGCCCTGAAATCTAACATTCGCCGCCTGTTTGGCTACGTAGCTCAGCTGGTTAGAGCACAGCATTCATAATGCTGGGGTCGCTGGTTCAAGTCCAGCCGTAGCCACCATATCGCCGTCATGGCATGCCGCTTAGCCACTCCATGACACGCTCAAAACCAGCCATCGTGCTGGTTTTTTGCTATTTCATAGCGGAGTTTTTATGCGCGCCCATTGGCTATTTGTGTCATTCACACTAATGCTCGCCACATTGCTCACGTTACCCGCTTGCGGCAATGCAGCCTCGACAACAACCTCAACTCACGCCTCAGCAAGCCACTTAGCACACCCTGCCGGCCGCGTGATCAGTGTTGCCGATGGTGACACCGTGACCATCCTCAGTGCTGACAAGCAAAAGCAGCGCATACGCCTAGCCGAAATCGACACACCCGAGCGTGGCCAACCGTGGGGCGCCAATGCCAAGCGTGCCTTATCGAGCATGGTTTACGGGCAACAGGTAAGCCTGATCGTGCACGATATTGATCGTTATGGCCGTGTCGTGGCGACCATATTTGTCGATGGCCGCGACATCAATGCCGAGCTGGTACAACAAGGTCATGCCTGGGTCTATCGCCATTATTTAAAACGCCCCGAGCTGCTACAGATCGAAGCCGACGCACGACTTAACCGCCGAGGACTCTGGGCCCTGCCCGAGTCTGAGCGCATGCCGCCCTGGCAATGGCGCAAGTTGAAGCGTGAGCAGCGCAGTCAGTGACGAACACACCGCGTTAACAGCCTTCGCATGGCGTGGCGACCGATAACACTTGGTATAAAAAAGCCCACTTTTCTCGTGGGCTTTTTTATGCGTTCAGCGCGGAGCAACTTACTCCACGTTGTTAGCGCACTCCGCCGCAGCGGCATCATACTTACAGCGTACTTTTTTCAGCAAGTTCATCATCTTCTTATCGTAGAAGCCTTCTTTGGTCATTTGCACACGCGCTTCGGTCATCATCAGCGTGTACTTAGCTTTATCCGCTGCGGTGAGGTCGAGCCAATATTTGTTATCGATACCATCTTCAGCCTGCTTAATTGTGCGCTGTGCGGTATCGAGCTGAGTCAAGATGTATTGCCGCGACTTCGCACCAAAGCCGGCCGGA
>JBDSQT010000230.1:0-16160 GCA_039929665.1 Paraperlucidibaca sp. | reverse complement strand
CCAATGCCTTTGCGCGCACGGCCATGCATGGGTAAGTGCGAGATGTCTTGGTTGTCGAGCAGGATGCGGCCGCGCTCCATCGGCACCAAGCCGACGATCATATAGAAGCTGGTGGTTTTACCGGCGCCATTGGGGCCGAGCAGGCCAACGATTTGGGCACTTTCCACGCTCAAGCTGACGTCTTTAACGACGGTGCGGCCTTTATAGCTCTTCGCTAGGTTCTCTACGCGCAACACGCTCATGGCGCTGCTCCCGAAGCCGCTGCGCCTGAAGGCGAGGCGGTCTTATCTTTAGCAGGCTTTTTCTCGCCGCGCGCTTGCGGTGGAAACACCAGGTGCACGCGCTGTTCGCTATTGCCGCTGGCTTCGATCTGTTTTTTCTCGGTTGAGTAAACAATGCGTGGGCCGCTAAAGCTGGCACCATCTTGTTTCAATAAGGCATTGCCAATCAGCACGAGTGTGCCGGTACGGTGATCAAACTGAATTTCATCGGCGGTGGCGTTGACCAAGCCTTTGGCGGGGTCGGTGCGTTGTTGATAGCGCGCCGGCTTGCCGAGTGTGCGGGCAGTGGTTAACGCGCCTTGGTCATCGATGCGCAAGGTGAGTGTATCGCCTTGTACCTTGAGCGTGCCTTGAATGACTACGACGCTGCCGCGGTACACCGCTTCGCCAGCTTTCTCGTCGAAGCGTGCGTTATCGGCGCTGATGCTTACCGGCTGCTGCGCATCTTCAGGCAACGCCCAGCTCAGTGCAGGAAATAGAGTGATTGCCGTGAGCAAAAGCAGACGGCCGATGCGCTTAGCGCGATGGTGCATAGGACACCTCAACAGCGGATGATAGTTGCAAGTTTTTGCCCTGTAAGTCAGCAGTTAGGCCGGTGCCGCTCATCTTGCCTTGCGTGCTGATGATAGTCACGCGCTCTGGTGTCGAGACACGATTAGCTTTTGGCTCAATGCGCAGTCGCGAGGTATTGAGTTGCAATGGTGGCGCGTTGGGTACTGTACGGACAGCTTTGACGTCGCCATTAAACCACGCCTCGCTGCCGGGGTCGCTGCTGGTGGCAGTTAGGCTGGTGAGGCGCCACATAGGCTGGCCATTGCTGTAGAGGCGCAAGTCCGGGTGCGTGAGTTCGAAGCGCTCGGGGCTGGGGCGATGAATCAGTTGCGTGCCATTTGCCGTACGCAGCAGCTTGCCATCAGAGCCGGTTTGCCAGAGCGCCAGACCGTCAACAATATAGTCTGGCGTGCGGCCGTCGCTGCTGTCGCCTACGCTTTGGCTATTCCAGCCGCCATAGCCGTAATAGCCCAGCGTGCCGATGGCCAGCAGCAGACCGGAAAGTCGCAGGAGCGGGCGGGCGTCCATTAGTGTGCCAAATAGGGGGCGAGTGCATCGTCGTAACGATCCTGCGCCATGAGCAATAAGTCGCAGACCTCTCGCACCGCGCCGCGGCCGCCAGAGAGTGTGGTGACATGGTCAGCGCGTTGGCGTAGCTCGGCGTGTGCGTTGGCCACGGCTACGCCAAGACCGGCGGCTAAAATGGCCGGTAAGTCTGGCCAGTCGTCGCCGACATAGGCGACTTCTTCACGGCTCAAGCCCAATGTTTCGATGAGCTCAGTGAGTGCCACAAGTTTATCTTCGCGGCCTTGTTGCAAATGCATGATGCCGAGATTGCGCGCGCGGCGTTGCACTAGCTCAGTGGTGCGGCCAGTGATGATGGCCACTTGAATGCCAGCGGCTTGGAGCATTTTGATGCCGTGGCCATCTTGGGTATCGAAGGTTTTCGACTCATCGCCGGTTTCGGAAAAATACAAACGGCCATCGGTGAGCACGCCATCAACATCGAGCGCCAATAGGCGAATGTTGCGAGCTTTTTCTTTTACGCGACAGGAAATCATTACACCACTCCAGCACGAAGGAATCCGTGCATATTGACCGCGCCGACGGGGCGGCGATCGGTATCGATAACAACCACGCCATTGATGCGATGAGCGTCCATTTCGGCGAGAGCTTCGGCGGCTAAAATGCCAGCGCGCACGGTCAGGCAGTTGGGCGACATGACCTGCTCAATGGGCGTATTTTTGATGTCTAAGTTTTGATCGATGCTGCGCCGCAAGTCGCCATCGGTATAGAGGCCGGCGAGGCGCCCATCAGCGTCTACTACGGTGGTCATGCCCAAGCCTTTACGGGTGATTTCCAGCAGCGCATCGCGGATAGATGTGCCGACGCTGACCATTGGTATGTCGTCGCCTTTATGCATGATGTCATCGACACGTAATAGCAGGCGACGACCCAGCGCGCCACCAGGATGTGAGAGCGCGAAATCTTCAGCGGTAAAGCCGCGTGCTTCTAATAGCGCCACGGCCAAGGCATCGCCAAGCACCAAAGTGGCGGTTGTCGATGAGGTGGGTGCTAAGCCGAGTGGGCAGGCTTCGGGCGATTTACCGATCGTTAAGGCGACATCAGCGAGCTGCGCCATGCTGCAGGCGGGCAACGCCGTAATGGTAATGAGCTTGGCGCGCAGACGTTTGATGACAGGGATGATGCCGAGAATCTCATGAGCCTCGCCAGAGTTAGAGATGGCGATGATGACATCGTGGCTGGTGACCATGCCGAGGTCGCCGTGGCTGGCCTCGCCGGGGTGCATGAAAAAGGCCGGTGTGCCGGTTGAGGCAAACGTTGCCGCCATTTTTTTGCCGATATGCCCAGACTTACCCATGCCGGTAACAACGACGCGGCCTGTGCAGGCCATAAGCAGCTCGCAAGCATGACCAAAGGCATCGTCGAGCAAGGGGCGCATAGCGTCTAGTGCGGCCACTTCCACGGCCAAAACGCGTTGCCCGGTGGCGATATAGTCGCTGCGAGTCATAACGGCATCCTTTAGGCTAAATAAATAATTGTTGCCAATTATGGACAAGCGTGTGGCCCACGACCAGTCCTATGCGATGTTTCCGATACAGTAATCAACGATGCTATGATGCGCGCCTCTATTTAAGCTAGGCGATGTCTTGCCATGTCCGATACAGATGAGGATTTAGTCACCATCTCCGACCTGCGTTTCACCCGCGGTGAGCGGGTGATTTTTGATGGCGTCAATGTGCGCATTCGCCGTGGTCAAGTCACCGCCATCATGGGGCCATCGGGCTGTGGCAAAACCACGCTGCTGCGCTTTATTGGTGGCCAGTTGCGCCCAGACAGCGGCAGCGTAAAAGTTGCTGGCCAAGAAGTGCCAAAACTGTCGCGCGAGGCGCTGTTCAAGCTGCGTGCACGCATGGGCATGCTATTTCAGTCGGGCGCGTTGTTTAGCGACTTGTCGGTTTATGAGAACGTCGCTTTCCCGCTGCGTGCACACACGCAACTGCCGGAAGCATTAATCGGTGACATCGTGCGCTTAAAGCTCGAATCGGTGGGCTTGCGCGGCGCTGAGACACTCTCGCCAGCTGAACTGTCTGGCGGCATGGCGCGCCGTGCGGCGTTGGCGCGAGCCATTGTGCTAGACCCTGAGCTGATCATGTATGACGAACCTTTTGCTGGCCAAGACCCTATCGTTATGGGTGTTTTGGCGCGCTTGATTCGTACTCTGCGCGAGGCACTGCAGCTCACCACGGTCATTGTTTCGCACGATGTTGATGAGACGCTGTCGATTGCCGACTACATTTATATTTTGGCCAATGGCCGTGTGGTTGGCGAGGGCTCGCCCGATGCGCTGCGTGCATCGGAGTCGCCCCTGGTGCAGCAATTCCTCAATGGTAGCGCCGATGGCCCGGTGCACTTTCACTACCCATCGCCCACCTGGGCCGATGCGCTGAGGACTTAAGCTATGCTGTCTGCTATTTCCCGCTTGGGTAAGCACGGGCTGGCGACTATTGCCACCCTGGGCGATGCCTTCATCATGCTCTGGCAGGCCGTCGTCTGCTGGCCGCGCTGGCGTTCGGCGTTGTCGCTGCTCATCGCGCAGGTGTACTCGGTCGGTGTGCTGTCGCTGGTCATTATTGTTGTCTCCGGCCTGTTTATTGGCATGGTGCTCGGCCTGCAGGGCTACAACATTCTCATCACCTATGGCAGCGAGCAAGCGCTCGGTACCATGGTCGCCTTAACGCTGACTCGTGAGCTCGGCCCAGTGGTCACCGCATTGTTATTTGCTGGCCGCGCGGGCTCGGCACTGACTGCTGAGATTGGCTTAATGAAGGCCACCGAGCAGCTCTCGAGCATGGAAATGATCGGTGTCGATCCACTGCGCCGCGTCATCGCACCACGCTTCTGGGCTGGCGTGATTAGCATGCCGCTATTGGCGACGATTTTCGTCGCCGTCGGCATCTTGGGTGGGCGCATCGTTGGCGTCGATTGGCTGGGTATTTTTGAAGGATCGTATTGGGCCAATATGCAGCAGTCGGTGAATTTTGCCGATGACGTGCTGCGAGGCCTACTGAAAGCGCTGGTATTTGGCGTGGCAGTGACTTGGATTGCGGTATACCAAGGCTATGCCAGCGAGCCCACCAGCGAAGGCATTTCTCGTTCAACCACGCGTACCGTGGTCTATGGTTCGCTGGCGGTGCTGGCGCTTGATTTTATTCTCACTGCGGTGATGTTCGGAGGCGTGTGATGCGTGTTAAGTCTATTGAGTTAATGGTGGGCAGCTTTTTGCTGATGGCTTTCGCCGCGCTGATGTTTTTAGCGATTCAAGTCAGTGGTTTGTCGGGCGAGTTAAGCAAGCCCAGCTACCGCGTCTATGCACTATTTCAAAACGTCGGCGGCCTGACGGTGCGCGCTAAAGTGACCATGGCCGGTGTGCCGATTGGTCGCGTCGAGGCCATCACCTTAGACCCGAAAACACTGCTGGCGCGCGTTGAAATGTCAGTTGATAACGACGTCAACGACATCAGTACCGATACCGTCGCGGCAATTTTAACTGCGGGCTTATTGGGTGAGAAATACATTGGCTTGACGCCCGGCGCGGATGAAGAAGTGCTGAAAGAGGGTAGTCGTATTTATCAAACCCAATCCTCATTAGTGCTTGAGGATTTGATTAGCAAATTCTTATTTAATAAAGCCACTGAGACGCCATCGGCAGCTGCTGCGTCATCGCCAACGGCAGATGAAGCGTTTTAAGAATGACTTGGCAGACGCCAAGACCTATGAGTTTGGAGAGTTACATGTCGAATTTTCTTAAAGTATTGCTGCCGGTATTTGCCCTTACGCTGCCCGCATTCGTTCAGGCTGCACCTGAGGCAAACCCTCAAGCGGTAGTGCAAACAGCGATTACTAAGCTCACTGCACGCATCGATAAAGACCGTGTTGCTCTGCGCAAAAGCCCTGACGCGTTAAATGCGGTGATTGAAGAAAACATCACACCGTTTGTCGATATTCCCGGCATTGCCCGTGGGGTCATGGGTCAGTATTTCCGTCAAGCCAGTGATGCCCAGCGTGATCGTTTTGCTACGATCTTTAAGCAGAGCATGGTGCGTACCTACGCCAATGGCCTGACCTCCTATGACAATCAAACAGTCACGGTGAAACCGTATACGCCAGGTGAAGATGCCAATCGTGCACAAGTGGAAGTCGAAGTCGCCTTGGATAATGGCACGGTAGTGCCGGTGATTTTCCAGATGATTCGTGCTGGCGATGGCCGTTGGATGACGCGTAACCTGATTGTTAATGGTCTCAATCTGGGTCTGACTTTCCGCAAGCGCTTTGCTGAGGTCGTTGAGCAAAATGCCGGCAATATCGATAAAGCCATTTCGAGCTGGTCACCAGCATCGATTGATGCGGTGAAGAGTAAGTCGTGAGTTATCAAGTTGCGGCCACGGCGAGTGGCTTGAGTTTGGGCGGTCGTGTTGACTATGCCAATGCCAGTGCCTGTCAGCAGGCGGGTGAGGCGGCCATGGCTAAGTTGCCTGCCGATAGCGCGTGGACTTGCGAACTATCGGCATTAGAGACCGGTAGCAGTGTTACTGCTGCCGTGCTCATGGCCTGGCAGCGTTTCGCTCTGGGTCGTGGCAGCAAACTCACGCTGACGCAGGCCCCTGAGCGTCTAGTGGCCATTTTGGCGGCGAGCAATTTAGATGAAATTTTTGCCGTGGAACGCAGTTTGGAAGGAATAGTAAATCCATGAATGCCAGTGAAATTCAGCAACTCCTCAGCGCTGCCTTATCCGATGCCGAGCATATTGCCGTTGAAGGTGATGGTGGTAAGTTTAACGTTACCGTCGTGCATGCCGCGTTTGAGACACTCCGTCCCGTGGCCAAGCAACAACTGATTTATGGCCCATTGCAGGCGCATATTTCCAGCGGTGCGATCCATGCCGTGAGCATGCGTACTCTGACACCCGAAGACTGGCGTAAAATGAAGCTCTTTGGTTGACCCTTTTCGTTTTAATTCACAGCACAGGCGGCTTGCACACTCATGGATAAATTATTGATCGTTGGTGGTCACCGCCTGAGCGGTGATGTGCGTATTTCTGGCGCAAAAAATGCGGCGCTGCCCTTGCTGGTCGCGCCGCTGTTGACTGACGATCTTGTTACCGTCACTAATGTGCCCAAGCTGCAAGATGTCACCACCATTTTGAAAGTGGTCGGCAGCATGGGTGTCGACGTGCAATTTGCCGATGATAATGTCGTGCACATCAACGCCAGCACGCTGAACTCTGCCGTTGCACCCTATGAGCTGGTGCGCACCATGCGCGCCTCGATTTTGGTGCTTGGCCCATTATTGGCGCGTCATGGTGAAGCCACCGTGTCATTGCCTGGCGGTTGTGCGATCGGTTCGCGTCCGGTCGACCAGCATTTAAAAGCATTGGAAAAATTAGGCGCTGAGATTCGCGTCGAGAATGGCTATGTGCATGGCAAGGTCAAGGGTCGTCTGAAGGGCGCGCACTTGGTGTTTGACATGGTCACTGTCGGTGGCACAGAAAATATCCTGATGGCCGCGGTTTTAGCTGAAGGCACCACGGTGATTGATAACGCCGCGCGTGAGCCCGAGATTATCAATCTCGCGGAAATGCTCATTGCCATGGGCGCGAAAATTGAAGGTGCAGGCACCTCGACAATTATCGTGCAGGGCGTTGATAAGCTGCATGGTTGCACGCATGCGGTGATTCCTGATCGCATCGAAACCGGCTCTTACTTATGCGCTGGCGCCATCACCGGCGGCTCTATTCGCACCACTCACGCCGACCCTACACAGCTCGATGCTGTGCTGCTGAAGCTTGAAGAGGCCGGCGCTATTATCAATACGGGCCCCGACTGGATCAGCTTAGATATGCAGGGTCGCCGCCCCAAAGCAGTGAGCTTTCGCACCGCGCCACATCCCGCATTTCCTACCGATATGCAGGCGCAGTTTATGGCGGTTAACACCATTGCTCAGGGTGTTAGCACCATCAACGAAACCATTTTTGAAAACCGCTTTATGCATGTGCCTGAGCTCAGTCGCTTTGGTGCGCAAATCAGCATCGATGGCCATACCGCGGTGGTGACAGGTGTTGAGGCGTTGCAGGCGGCACCAGTGATGGCCACAGACTTGCGTGCATCGATGTCGTTGGTGCTGGCGGCGCTGGTTGCTGAGGGCGAGACCGTGATGGACCGTCTCTATCATATGGATCGCGGCTACGAGCGTCTCGATGAAAAACTCCGTGGCTTAGGCGCCGATGTGCAGCGTTTATCGGCACGGAGGGCCTCATGAGCTTAACCATCGCTTTGTCCAAGGGACGCATCTTAAAAGATACCTTACCCTTGTTGGCAGAAGCGGGCATTGAGCTTTTAGAGGACCCGGAAAAAAGTCGCAAGCTGATTTTTCCGACCTCGCAAGCAGGTGTGAGTATCATCATTTTGCGTGCCACCGATGTGCCTACTTTTGTACAGAACGGTGCTGCCGATATTGGTGTTGCCGGCAAAGATGTGCTCGTTGAGCACGGTGCCGATGGCCTGTTCGAGTTGGTCGATTTACGCATTGCGCAGTGTCGTTTGATGACCGCAGCAGCGGTGAATGCACCGGCACCAGCGGGTCGTTTGCGCGTGGCAACGAAGTTTATGGAGACTGCAAAGCGCTGGTATGCCGAGCGCGGCGAGCAAGTCGAGCTGATCAAGCTTTACGGCTCCATGGAGCTAGCGCCGGTGATGGGCTTGGCCGATGTCATTGTCGATGTGGTCGATACCGGTAAGACCTTGAAAGAAAATGGTCTGGAGCCGCGTGAATTGATCATGCATGTAAGCTCGCGACTGATTGTTAATAAGCTCGCGATGAAAATGAAACAAACGCAGATCGCGCCTTTAGTGGCGAAACTACAGGCCGCTGTTGACGCGCGCGAGAGCGTGTCAGCTTAAAGGCGGAAAACGTCTATTTTGCTTTGGCGAAACACAGGTAGGTCATGAACAGACTCGATAGCCGCGACGCTAACTTTAACCAGCAGCTAGATACCTTGCTGGCCTGGGAGGGTGTGTCTGATGCCTCGGTGCAGTCGCGCGTTGCCGACATCATTGCGCGCGTGCGCGCCGAAGGCGATAGCGCGCTAGTCGACTTGAGCAATCAATTTGATCAGCTCAATGCCAGTCATGTGGCCGACCTATGTGTCAGCGCTGAGCGCCTAAAGCAGGCCTATGACGGCCTACCTGCAGTCCAGCGTGATGCCTTAACGCAAGCCGCTGAACGCATACGTCGCTATCACGCGCACCAGGTGCAAGAGTCTTGGCAGTACACCGAGGCCGATGGCACGGTGCTTGGCCAGCAGATCACCGCGCTCGACCGCGTCGGCATTTATGTGCCCGGTGGAAAGGCATCGTATCCCTCATCGGTACTGATGAACGCGCTGCCAGCGAAAGTCGCGGGTGTTAAAGAGATCATCATGGTGGTGCCAACACCGCGCGGTGAGATCAATGAGCTGGTGTTTGCTGCGGCGCATTTAGCCGGTGTTGACCGTGTCTTTACGCTCGGTGGTGCGCAGGCTGTGGCCGCGCTGGCGTATGGTACCGAGACCGTGCCACGCGTCGATAAAATCGTTGGCCCTGGCAATATTTATGTCGCTACCGCGAAGCGCCATGTCTTCGGTCAAGTCGGCATCGACATGATCGCTGGACCATCGGAAATTTTGATTTACTGCGATGGCCAGACCGATCCCGATTGGATCGCCATGGATCTCTTTTCGCAAGCCGAGCACGATGAGCAGGCTCAGTCGCTATTGATTGCCCATGATGCAGCTTACCTTGATGCAGTTGAGGCATCGATTGAGCGCTTGCTGCCAACGCTGGAGCGTGTGGAGATTGCTCGCACCTCATTAGCCAATCGAGGCGCACTGATTTTAGTGGCCGATGAGGCTGAAGCCTTGGCGTTGATCAATCGCATCGCGCCTGAGCATTTGGAATTGTCGGTGGCTGATCCACACGCCTTGCTGCCGGCGATTCGCCATGCCGGCGCGATCTTTATGGGTCGCCATACGCCCGAGGCCCTAGGCGACTACTGCGCTGGCCCCAACCACGTCTTACCGACATCGGGCACGGCGCGTTTTTCATCGCCTCTGGGTGTCTATGACTTTCAAAAGCGCAGCAGCTTGATTGGCTGCTCACCGCAGGGTGCATCGACGCTGGCGGCGGTGGCCTCGGTGCTGGCGCGTGGTGAAGGCTTAACCGCCCATGCGCGTTCGGCCGAGTATCGGCTGCTGCCGTCAGCCGACTGACGCGTTTAATATCAAACACTTGAACGAGACGCTGCAAGCCATAAAGGAGTTTCAAACGCGATGAGCCGCTTCTGGAGTGCGCGTGTGCGCGAGTTGGTGCCCTATGTGCCGGGCGAGCAGCCGAAGATCAGCAATCTGGTGAAGCTCAATACCAACGAGCACCCCTTTGGGCCATCACCAAAAGCTATTGCGGCCATGCAGGCAGCACTTAACGATGACTTGCGTCTCTATCCTGATCCTAATGCCGAGGCGCTGTGCCACACTATTGCCGACTACTACGACCTCGCGGCACAAGGCGGCGATAAGTCTTGGGTGTTTGTTGGCAATGGCTCCGATGAGGTGCTCGCGCACGCATTTCATGGCCTGTTTCAGCACGACAAACCGCTGCTATTTCCCGACATCAGCTACAGCTTTTATCCGGTCTATGCGCAGCTCTACGACATTGCCTACGAGACCGTGCCGCTAACGGACGCGTTTGCCATTAACCCCAGCGATTACGCGCGCGCCAATGGTGGGGTGATATTTCCCAATCCCAATGCGCCCACTGGCTGTGTGCTGGCGTTGGCTGCTATTGAGCAGATTCTGCAGGCTAATCCCGATGTGGTGGTGTTGGTTGATGAGGCCTATATCGATTTTGGTGGTGAGTCGGCGGTGGCCTTGGTCGGTCGCTATGACAATCTGCTGATTACCCAGACCTTGTCAAAATCGCGTGCGTTGGCTGGTTTGCGCGTGGGCTTGGCGATTGGCCAGCCGCCTCTGATTGAGGCCTTAGAGCGCATCAAAAATAGCTTTAACTCATATCCATTAGGCCGTGTGGCGCTGGCAGGCGCGCAGGCCGCCTTTGAAGACCGCGCGTACTTTGATTCGATGCAGCAGATGGTCATCATGCAGCGTGATAGCCTGACCACCAAGCTCGAGCGCTTGGGCTTTGAGGTGCTGCCATCGGGGGCAAACTTTGTCTTTGCGCGTCACCCTGAGCACAGCGGTGCGGCCTTGGCGAAGGCCTTGCGTGAGCGCGCGGTGGTGGTGCGGCAGTTCAATAAGCCGCGCATCGATAACTTCCTGCGCATTACCGTGGGCACGCCGGATCAGCACGCCGCGCTAATTGATGCGTTGAGCGAGATTTTGGCTTAAAGCAGGGCGAGATTACTTCGCCTTGGGTCGTTCGCCCATGGTCACCTGTAGCACCTTCTCAGTCTTATTGCGGCGCACGACAAGATTCACCGTGGCCTCGGGCTTATAGCCGCCAATCTGCCGAATCACTTGGTCAGCGCTGCTAACATCGACGCTTTCAATACGGATAAGCTCGTCGCCAGGCTTCAGGCCGGCCCGGTCGGCAGGGCCACCTTTCATGATCGCAGCTATCGTCACTTGACTGTCTTTATGGCGGCTTGGTGGGCCATCAAGTGGACCTTTGCCGGCAATCTCGACGCCCAACCAGCCCCGCACCACATGGCCATGAGCAATGATCTCCTGCAGCACTTGCTGAGCAATCGGCGCGGCAATAGCAAAGCCAATGCCCATGCTGCCCCCTGAGCGCGAGTAAATCGCGGTGTTGATGCCCATCAGATTGCCTTGCACATCGACTAATGCGCCGCCGGAATTGCCAGGATTAATAGCCGCATCGGTCTGAATAAAGTCTTCATACGTGTTGATGCCGAGCCCGCTGCGGCCGAGTGCGGAAATAATGCCTTGGGTGACGGTTTGGCCCACGCCAAAGGGGTTGCCGATGGCCAGTACGACATCACCCACTGCACTGGGATCTTGGCGAAATGGTAGCGCGGGCAAATCTGTCAGGGCGATTTTCAAAACCGCCAAATCGCTATCGAGATCGGTGCCAATGAGTTTCGCGGCGACTTCGCGACCATCGTGGAGGGCGACCAAGATTTCATCTGCGCCGGCAACCACGTGCGCATTGGTCAGCACATAGCCATCGCTGGAGACAATAACGCCGGAGCCTAGGCTGGAGGCTGAACGCTCACGCGGCGCCGTTTGGCCATGGAAGCGTAGCCATTGCTCTAAAAAGGGATCGACATTTTGCTGCACGGTTTGCGTGGTGTAGATGTTCACCACGGCGGGAGCCGCTTTCGCTACTGCGGGGGCATAGGAAATTGGCCCGCTCAAGGCCTGTGTCGATGAACTCTGCGTCGGTGCAGCTAAGTTTAGCGTCACCGACGCGGGGGTTTGCGCTGATGAAAATGCATCAGGCCAGTATTTCTCCACGCCAACATAGCCGACCACGCTGGCCAGTAAAATCCATGGAAGTGCAGTAGCTACGCGCATAATTATTCCTTCTCGCCGCCCAAGCAGGGCATTACAGTACGGACTCGATGGTCAGGCTTCAAGCTTACAGAGGGGGTTACATGCGATTAAACGAGCTAGTGGCACGACTCGATGACGAATTACGCGCGCAAATGTTCAATGATTATTGCCCCAACGGTCTGCAGGTTCAGGGTCGTGATGAGGTGCGCACCATCGTCAGTGGCGTGACCGCCAGTGAAGCGCTGATTGATGCGGCAATTGCAGCAGGGGCCGATGCTCTGTTGGTGCATCATGGCTATTTCTGGAAAGGCGAGGCCGCCGCTGTGGTAGGAATGAAGCGTCGGCGTTTAGCGAAGTTGCTGGCCCATGACATTTCGCTGATCGCTTATCACTTGCCACTGGATGCCCATCCAGTCTTGGGTAATAACGCGCAGTTAGCACAGCGATTAGGACTGGTTCGTGAGTGCGCCTTGTTTGATGACCCGCGCCAAGTCGGCGATGTCGGCGTATTGCCTGAGGCTATGAGTGCCGAGGCCTTTGCTGAACGCATCGCTAGCGCATTGCAGCGTAGACCTTTGCATGTCGCTGGCGGGCCGGCACAGATTCGTCGGGTGGCGTGGTGTACCGGTGGCGCACAAGGCTTTATTGAGCAGGCGGTGAGTCATGGGGTTGATGCCTACATCAGCGGCGAGATCTCTGAGCCAACGGTGCATGTCGCGCGCGAATGTGGCCTGCACTATTTTGCTGCGGGGCATCATGCCACCGAGCGTTATGGTGTGCAGGCCTTAGGCATATGGTGCTCGGAGAATTTAGGCGTCAGCCATCAGTTTATCGATTGCGATAGCCCGGCCTAGGGCTGCAATCGGCTGCGTTGCCACTTGCCATCGGCAGCG
Source organism: Paraperlucidibaca sp. (assembly GCA_039929665.1). Lineage (GTDB taxonomy): Bacteria > Pseudomonadota > Gammaproteobacteria > Pseudomonadales > Moraxellaceae > Perlucidibaca. The sequence continues at coordinate 3,345 of JBDSQT010000230.1, read as the reverse complement.
GGTAAATACAGCACGCGATCATGTAGACGGCTAGGGCGGCCCTGCCAAAACTCCATGCGCTCAGCAACTAATGCGTAACCCCCCCAATGCGGCGGCCTAGGCACGTCAGTGGGATAGGCGGCTTTCAGCTCGCGCTCGCGCTGCACTAAGTGCTGAGGATCATCGAGCACCTGGCTTTGTGCTGAGACCCACGCGCCAATGCGGCTGCCATATGGGCGTGAGCTAAAATAGGTATCGGAATGTTCAGCACTGAGCTTCTCAATACGGCCCTCAACACGGACTTGGCGCTCTAGTTCGGGCCAAAAAAATGTGCTCGAGGCGTAAGCGTTCGCCGCTAACTGCTGACCTTTGCGGCTGTCGTAGTTGGTGTAGAAGTGCAGTGCACCAGCGCTTAAGCCTTTCAAGAGCACAATGCGCCCCGAAGGCCGCGCGTTTGCATCCACCGTAGCCAAGTGCATGGCGGTAGCTTCACTTACCCCGGCCTGCAGAGCTTCATCGAGCCAGTGCTGCAGCTGGGTGCATGGGTCGGCATGGCACTGATCGGGGTTTAAACCCTTCAAGCCATAATCTAAACGAATATCGGCTAAGGTCATGTTTGTGGGCCTTGTAAGTCTTTCAGTAATGTCCGCGTTGCAGGATCGTCGAAGAAGCGTGTGAGATGCTCTTTTAAGCGCCGCTCAATATAGCCTGACTCACGCCAGGCATTGACCAATGGCTCACCAATAGCAACCACTTCGCGCACAAGATGGTCGCGCTCAATGCCCAGCAAGTGCAGCAAATGCATAGCCGGCATATCGCCGGCATGGGCAAACCAGGCCTGCACGAGTAGCGTAATCTGCTGCTTCATATAGTCGGTTTGGCGAATTTGATTCCAATACAACACGGCCAAATAGCTCAAGCCTTGAGTTTCCAAATGTCGAGTCGCTTGGCCGAGTTGGTAGGCTTCTAGGCGTGGCCACAGCAGTTCGGCGAACTGTGCGATGGCATCGTTGTTTAAGGCTTTATCGACTAAGGATTCGCTAAACGCTGCTGTCGCTGCAATATTGCGCGCTAGATAGGCCTTGATGGCTTGCTCTAGCGTGTCATCTAAGCGCCCCATGCGCCCGAGCATGCCGCGCCCAGCTTTCACCAAAGAGCTAAAGCCCGGCACACGGCGGGCGATAATATTATCGGTCGTGAGATAATCGACAATACTGTGGTAAACCACATCAGAGAGCACGCGTGTATAGACCGGGCTGCTCAAGGCGCTGTGAATGAGCTCTTGACGCAGAGCAGGTCTTTCGACTAAACGCTGTACTATTAAATCGTAAATTTGTTTATTAATGAGTTGCCGCATGGGCTGCTGCTGGTGGCTGGGGTTATTGAGGCCCAGCTCGACAAGCATCACCGCCTGTGCACGCATGGTGTCGGTGGGCGAATAGCCCAAAATATTACGCTCGATCCACGAGATGACTTGGCTTTCGCTGAGCAAGTCGCGGGCGCTAATGGTTTCGAGCAGATCGCAATAGGCGTCGGCCTCAATCTCTACATGAGAGACTAGGGCGTCACCTGTAAAGTCTTGCATGAAAAATTGCAGCTGAGCGTTCAGTAACGCATCGGCAGGATGGCTCATTCAGGTCTCCCATTCGTAAGCGTGGGCTTGCGTAATGATAATAACGAATAGCCTGCAACATAGCGGGTTGAGGGCGCAAAATCCATGCGCACCTCGCAAAATATAAGAGGATTTACACCATGAAAAACGGTCTGCGCCGAGGCGTTTTAGGCATGGTTGGACTGATGTTAATAAGTTCGACAGTGTGGGCCGATGGCCCAAGAGTATTAAGCAGCAATGCCCCGAAGTTTGCCGATAGCCGTTTAGTGTCGCCAGCGGCTGCCGATGACATGGTGATGACGGCCTTAACGCTGATGGGCACACCCTATAAATGGGGCGGCACTTCGCCAGAAGAGGGTTTCGACTGCTCAGGCTTAGTGCAATATATTTATCGAGACGTTAGCGATGTGGTGTTGCCGCGCACGGCCGCGCAGATGGCGCAAATGGCCGGTCGAGACGTCACAGAAAAGGAGCTTGTCGTTGGCGATCTGCTATTTTTTCGCCTAGGTAATAGCAAGGCGATCAATCATGTCGGCGTCTATATTGGCGAAAATCGCTTTGTGCATGCGCCGCGCACCGGTGCGGTGATTCGCATAGATCCGCTCAGTAATCGCTATTGGATGCGTTACTTTGATCGTGCCCGCCGCCTTTTTACCGACGATGGACACTTCATTAGCCGCTAGCGTAGCGCCTGCTCTTATTGACAGAGACGCTTACTCTACGCCGCCTCTACTTCTCTACAAAGGCGCGCTCAATTACGTAGTGTGCTTGTTGGCCGTGGCGCGACTCGGTGAAGCCGCGCGCTTCGAGCATCGCTACTAAGTCTTTTAGCAGGCTCGGGCTGCCGCACATCATGACGCGATCAGTTTCCGGGTTTAGCGGAGGTAAGCCCATGTCGCTAAATAGCTTGCCCGAGTCGATGAGATCGGTCAGGCGGCCTTGATTGCGAAACTCCTCACGCGTCACCGTGGGGTAGTAGATCAATTTTTTGCGCGATTCGGCACCAAAGAACTCATTGTCGTGCAGCTGCTCAGAAATAAAGTCGGCATAGGCCAGCTCACTGACTTCGCGCACGCCGTGGCAAAGCACGACATGGTCATAGCGCTCGTAAACTTCCGGGTCTTTGATGATGCTCATGAAGGGCGCTAAGCCAGTGCCGGTCGACAGCATATACAGTGTTTTGCCGGGCAGTAGATTGTCCATAATCAGCGTGCCGGTGGGCTTGCGGCTGACCATCAGGGTGTCGCCCGGCTGCAAATGTTGCAGGCGCGAGGTCAGTGGGCCATCGGGCACTTTAATGCTGAAAAACTCGAGATGTTCTTCGTAGTTGGCGCTGACAATCGAGTAGGCGCGCATCAGCGGCTTGCCTTCGGTCTCTAAGCCGATCATGACAAAGTGGCCGTTGTGAAAGCGTAGGCCTGGATCACGCGTAGTGGTGAAACTGAACAAGGTATCGTTCCAGTGATGGACGCTGAGGACGGTTTCTTGGCCGATATTGGACATGATCAACTCTCTGAGCGGGCTTAGGGCAACGGCCGCGGATGGTAGTGCATCGGCGACTTGTTGACCAGTTTAGGGCGCTATAACCATCAGATCTAGCGCGTAATGCTGATTAGACTCATCAGATTTTTGGATGCTAATGCGTTGAGCCTATCAGCTGTCAACGACACTATGGCTTAGTGTGAGCGGGCAGCTAACCAGTCAGCCAGCAGAGGCCAAGCCTCCGTCGGTGTTTTGCTGCCCGCCAAAATACC
>JBDSQT010000229.1:0-4569 GCA_039929665.1 Paraperlucidibaca sp. | reverse complement strand
GTGCCACGCGCTACACCGATGCCGTGGTCGACGATTCGCGCTTGGTGCAACGCGTGCTCGATGAGGCGGTGGCCGATGGCCTAGTGATGCTTAATTATGTGAAAGCCACCGACTTGGTGATGACCGGCGATCGAGTAACTGGCTTGCGAGTGCAAGATATCGCCGAAGCGGATGATCTGCTGTCGGCGGCAACCAGCGCGCGGGGAGCGACGGCCGTAGTCGCTGCCAAAGCGGTGATAAACGCCACTGGCGCTTGGGCTGATCGCTTGCGCCGTAAGCTCATTGATGAGGTTCGCATTCGGCCATTGCGCGGCAGCCATTTGGTGTTTTCTGCGCAGCGCTTAGCCATTACCGAGGCCTTGATTTGCCATCACCCCGATGACCAGCGCGTGATGTTTGTTTACCCGTGGGAGGGCCGCACGATTGTCGGCACCACTGACCTTGATCATCGAGATAATTTAGATGAAGAGGCTGTGCTCAGCGAAGCGGAAATGCATTACCTGCTGCGGGGCATTAACGCACAGTTTCCGGCGGCAAGATTTACCGTTGAAGACATCATTTCGACCTGGTCTGGCGTGCGCCCAGTCGTTAGCGCTGGCGATGGTAGCGATGCATCGAAAGAGAGCCGCAGCCATAGCGTGTGGGATAACCAAGGTTTAATTACCGTGACCGGTGGCAAGCTCACGACGTTCCGCCTTATTGCGCTGGATGCCTTACGGCTGGCCGCACCACAGTTAGGCATCACTGTTCGCGATGATGGCGCGGCGATTTTCCGCGCGCCGCAACCCGGCCCGGCGCCTGAGCATTTAGCGCTGTCGGTATTTGCCCATTTGGTTGCGCGATTTGGTATTCACACCCAGCGCTTTTTACGCGATATGTCCGCTGGCGAACTGGTGAGCATTGCCGATACCAAGACCTTGGTGGCCGAGTTGCGTTGGGCCTGTCGCCATGAACAGGTGGTACATCTGGATGATTTGCTGTTGCGCCGCGTGCGCTTAGGCCTGCTGCTGCCGCGCGGTGGTTTATCGGCTATTCCGCGCCTCGATGCGATTTTGCGCGACGAGCTTCACTGGTCAGCGGAAAAAATTGCTGCTGAGCGTGTACGCTATGAGTCGATTTGGCGGCGTTATTATTACCTGCCTACGAAGGCATAAGATGTGGCTACGCATTCGTTGCTGATCGTTGGCCACCCCTCGTTTAACGGAGTACATCGCAGATGAAAGTGAAACATCTCGCTCATACTAGCGGCCTAGCAATAATTCTGGTTTTTGGCCTAACGGCTTGCGCGACCACAACTCAGCAAGGCGCGACAGGGATCAAGCGTCAGCAATTGCTGTTGGTGTCTTCTGAGCAAGTGGAGACCATGGCGGCGCAAAGCTATCAGGAAGAGTTGAGTACGGCGTCTAGCAAGCGCGCACTGAACACCGATAAAGCCAATTTAGAGCGTATTCGCCGCATCGCTGACCGACTTATTCCGCAGGTTGCTGGGTTTCGCAGTGATGCCTTGGCCTGGCGCTTGGAAGTCAATTTAGAAACGCGTGATGAGCTCAATGCCTATTGCGCGCCCGGCGGCAAAATCATGTTCTTCACCGGCATCATTAACAAACTCACACTCACTGATGATGAAGTCGCCGCGATCATGGGGCATGAAATTGCCCACGCGCTGCGTGAGCATGGTCGCGAGCGGGTGTCGCAAGCCTATGCGCAAAATGCTGGTTTGAGCATCGTCGGCGCGCTCACCGGCATGTCGCAAGGCACCAGCACATTGCTGCAGCAGGCGGCGCAAGTTGGCCTGACTTTGCCGAATGGCCGTGGTCAAGAGTCTGAAGCTGACATCATCGGTTTGGAGCTATTGGCGCGCGCTGGCTATAACCCGCAAGCGGCGATCACGCTATGGCAGAAAATGGCCGCCGCCACGGGCAATAGCAGCGGTTCATTTTTAAGTACCCACCCGGGCAATGCGCAGCGCATTAATGATTTACAGGCGGCTATCCCGACAGTCATGCCGCTGTATCAGCAGGCCAGACAACGCCCAGCGCCCAGTCGGGCTATTGTGCCTCGCACTTAAGCACTCCAGTTCAGCCAGTCCTTCGCCAGCGTGGGTGTGTCGGTAATCAAGCCGTCCACACCCATAGCCTCTAGTGCCAAGGCCTGCTCGCGGTCATTGACCGTCCATGTCGACACCCACAAGCCGCTAGCGTGCGCCTGAGCCACTAAGGCCGGCGTTAGCAAGCTCGCGTGCGGACCAATGGCAGCGCAGCCAAGTGCCAGCGCTACCTGCACGATGTCACCGGCAAAATTGTCCTCAACTAAGAAGCCGCGTGGCAGCTCCGGCGCCTGCTGCTGCAAGCGGTGCAATAGCCGTGGGTTAAATGAGGTGCAGCGCGCCCGACCAGCCAAGGCAAACTCGCGCCAAAACGCTGGAAGTGCCGCAACCACAGTCTCTTCATCGGCTGCATCTTGCACTTTTAGTTCTAACTCTAGATGCCGGAACTCTGTCAGTTCAGCGAGCACCTGCGCCAGTGTTGATACGCCCTCGTTGGCCGGCCAGCGCGGAAAGCCCTTATGCGCCGGTTGATGGCAGGCGTCGAGCGCGGCCAGCTCAGCAGCGCGATGGTCGCGTACTAAGCCATGACCGGATGTGGTTCGTGAAAGCTCGGCATCGTGGATGACCACCAACTCACCATCGGCACTGACATGAATATCGAACTCGACTGCACGCACACCGAGTGCGCGCAAATGGCGAAACCCACCAAGAGTGTTTTCCGGTGCCTCGCCGCGCGCACCACGATGACCAATCAAGCGCATAGCGCTCTCCTAAGCAGGTAATTTCGCCAGTGTAGCGCGCGCCGCGTGAAATCTGTGTGACGCCGCGCCGTGGCTGTGCTGTAATCGCGCACTATGTATAAACCTCTCTCTGTTTTTATCGGGCTGCGCTACACGCGCGCTCGTCGCCGCGACCAATTCATCTCCTTCATGTCTCTGAGTTCGATGATCGGGCTGATGCTCGGCGTGGCCGTCCTTATCACCGTGTTATCGGTGATGAACGGCTTCGACCGCGAACTTAAGCAGCGCATTTTGGGCATGGTGTCGCAGTCGACCATCCACGCCACCGAGCCGGTGCAAAACTGGCGCAAGCTTGTGCAGCTCGCTGAAGCCAGTCCCGGCGTGACCGCTGCCGCGCCGATGTCGCAAGTGCAGGGCATGCTCACCGCCAATGGCCAGGTTAATGGCGCGGTGATTACCGGCGTGGCGCCTGAGTTTGAGGCCAAGGTGTCGATCTTGCCGAAATTTATGACACAAGGCGGCCTGCACGATTTGACCGATGGCAGCTATGGCATCGTGTTGGGTCAGCAGCTTGCCGATGTCCTAGGCGTACGCATGGGCGACTCGGTGACGCTGGTATTGCCTGAGGCGACGCTGAGCGCGGCAGGCGTTATTCCACGCTTTAAACGCTTTACCGTGGTCGGTGTGTTTAAGGTCGGTGCTGAGGTCGATGGCCTGCTGGCCTATATACATTACGCCGATGCCGGCCGTCTGTTGCGCATTGGCGATCGCGTGCAGGGTGTACGCCTGAAGGTCGATGATCTATTTGCCGTGCGTGCCACCAACGAGCGTTTGCTGGCCACCTTGCCGCCTTATTTCTACGCCAGCGATTGGACGCAAACTCAGGGCAGCTTGTTTAACGCCATCAAAATGGAAAAAGCCATGATGTCCTTATTGCTCATGCTCATTGTTGCCGTGGCGGCTTTCAACATCGTCTCCAGTCTGGTCATGGTGGTCAATGACAAAAAGTCTGATATCGCTATTCTGCGTACCTTAGGCGCCACACCGGGGATGATTCAGCGAATTTTCTTAGTGCAAGGTACCGCCGTTGGCCTCGGAGGCACACTGGCTGGCGTGGCCTTGGGCGTCTTGCTCTCGCTCACGGTTGGCGACATCGCGGCGGGCTATGAACGCTTAATGAATGTACATTTATTTGATGCCTATTTTGTCAACTATCTGCCGACGCAGCTGGTGTGGTTCGACGTCGCGTGGGTCGGCCTGACCGCGTTTATTTTGAGCTTTTTGGCGACGATTTATCCTGCGCGCCAAGCCGGGCGCATCCAACCGGCAGAGGCGCTGCGCTATGAGTGAGATTGTCTTAGCCACCCACGCGTTGGGTCAGCAATTTAGTGAAGGCCCACAAGCCATCACGGTATTAAGCGACGTTAGCTTTCAGGTCGCGCGCGGCGAGCGTGTGGCCATTGTCGGTCGCTCTGGCTCCGGCAAAACCACCTTGCTGCATTTATTAGGCGGTTTGGAGTTGCCCAACAGTGGCCGCGTTGAGCTGATGGGCAAAGACTTAGCGAGCTTAAGCGAGACGCAGCGCAGTCAGTTGCGCAATCAGCACATTGGCTTTGTCTATCAGCTGCATCATCTTTTGCCTGAGTTTACGGCGCTGGAAAATGTCAGCTTGCCGGCGGTGATTGGTGGCATGCGGCCAGCGCAGGCGCGTGAAAAGGCGCGGGCTTTATTGGCGCGGGTAGGGCTGGCGGATCGTGTTGAGCATAAGCCATCGGAGCTTTC
>JBDSQT010000228.1:0-7747 GCA_039929665.1 Paraperlucidibaca sp. | reverse complement strand
CTGCGCTTGTGGACAAAAGGTGTGAGCTTTCACCGCAAACCATCCCCCCCTGTTTTGGAGACCACCCGATGAGCATGTCAGCATCCGCTTCGATTGACCTATCCCGTGCGCCAGCCATGGCTCGTCTGCTGATCTCACTGTTTGAGCGACTGCAGGTCGGCGTCATGACCGTGGTATTTCCCGATGGCTTGAGTCGTAATTTTGGCGGCAAGATCGACGGTATCAATGCCACATTGATCATCAATGACTGGAGCGCCTGTAGCCAAATTCTGCGCGCAGGTGATATCGGCGTGGCCGAAGCTTATCGTGATAAAAAGATTGAGCTTCCTGACATCACCGCCCTACTTTTGCTGGCGATGGCTAATGAAGATGCACTCACTCAAGCCTTTTATGGCAGCTTCTGGGGTACTTTGTTTTATCGCCTGAAACACGTCTTCGGGAATCGCAACACGCGCAAAGGCAGCAAGAAAAACATCCACGCGCATTACGACCTGGGCAACGATTTCTACAAGTTGTGGCTAGACCGCGGCATGACCTACTCATCGGCCTTATTTGATGGCGCCGACATCAGTCTTGAAGAAGCACAAACCGCTAAATATGAAAACTTACTTGGACAGCTCAACGTCAAAGCCGGTGACCATATCTTAGAAATTGGTTGTGGCTGGGGTGGCTTTGCCGAACACGCCGCCCGCACCCGCGGTGTCCGCGTCACCGGTATTTCGCTATCGCAAGAGCAGCTTAAATGGGCGCGCGAACGCGTCAAAGGCACTGACATTGAAGGTCTATGCGACTTTCGTTTCCAAGACTATCGCGACGTAAGAGGTAAGTTCGACGCCATCGCTTCTATTGAGATGATTGAAGCGGTTGGGCAAACCTTCTGGCCATCGTATTTTGGACAAATTGAGCGCTTGCTGAAGCCCGGTGGTAAAGCCGGCATTCAAGCCATCACCATCGCCAATGAGCGTTTCGATGACTACGCCACTGGCACTGACTTCATCCAGCAATACATTTTCCCCGGCGGCATGTTGCTGTCGCCCAATGCCATTGATGAGCAGGCAGCTCAGGCCTCGTTGCTGGTTGAGTCACGACTCTTTTTTGGCCGCGACTACGCAGAAACATTAAGACGCTGGCGCGACGAGTTTGAAGTACACCTCGACACCATTGGTAATCAAGGATTTGACGAAGCCTTCCAACGTATTTGGCGATTTTACTACGCCTACTGCGAGGCCGGTTTTGATTCAGGCCGCACCGATGTGTGCCAAGTGGTAATGAGCAAATCGTAAGCTACTGCCCTAGGGCATCAGGAGATCGACATGAACGCAGAAGTAAGTCGCATGATTTCTGAAAATGATGATGAACCCGTATTGCTACCCATTAACGCCGTCGAACGCGAAACCGGCGTTTCCAAGGAGCTGCTGCGCATGTGGGAGCGCCGTTATGGCTTTCCTGCGCCGGAGCGAGATGCGCAAGGAGACCGCATCTACCCTTTGGAGCAGGTGGCTAAGCTACGCTTGCTGCGTCGCCTAATTGACCATGGCTTTCGTCCCGGCAAGATTGTCGCGCACGAAATTCCAGAGCTTGAACGCTTGCTGCGGGCACAAAGTAAGGTTGGTCGAGACGTCCCTAAAGAACTTGAGGCTGAACTGCTGCAAGCACTGCGCTCACACGACCCAACCCAGCTACGCGACTACTTATCGCATCAGCTGATCAAAATGGGCCTGCAAAGCTTCATTCTCGATTTTCTGCAGAATGCTAATGTCATCGTTGGCGATGCCTGGGTGCGCGGTGCGCTCGAGGTGCACGAAGAGCATTTGTTTACTGAGCAAGTGCAAGGTTTGGTGCGCCAGGCCATTGGTAGCTTGCGTGAGCCGACACAGGCTCCGCGCATTTTACTGACGACGCCGCCAGAAGAGACGCATACGCTGGGCATTTTGATGGTTGAGGCCATGCTGCGCCTCGATAATGTCGATGCTGTCTGCTATGGCGCACAAATGCCGGTACGCGATATTTCACAGGCCGTGACACGTCATAAAATGAATATCGTCGCCGTGTCATTCAGCGCGTCTTATCCCGCCAGTAATGCCGTGAACTTCCTTGAGGAACTGCGTTTTAGGCTGCCACTGGCCGTGGATATTTGGGGCGGAGGTGCGGCCTTACGCTCAACGCGCCGCTCGGTAGAGGCGGTGAGTTTTATGCATGATTTATCGGCAATGCGTCAGGCCGTATTGGCATGGCGGCGTGTGCATGGGGTGGACTAGCACTTATGAGCACATCGCCTAAGCATCACGTGGTGTGGCTACGCAATGACCTACGCGTAGCCGATCACCCCGCCTTTCATGCCGCCTGTAGTGAGCCATCGGCGCAGGTGACGGCGCTCTATGCCTATACGCCAGGACAATGGCAGCAACACGATGTGGCGGCCGTGCGCATTGACTTTGAATGGCGTCAGCTGCGTAGTCTCGCCGATGATCTAGCCGCATTAAATATCGCGCTAATAGTTTTAATAGCCGATGACTACTCAGCGTTGGTACCGCAGTTAGTGAACTGGTGCCAAACGCATCACGTCAACAGCGTATTTGCGCATCAAGCGTATGAAATTAATGAGCAGACACGAGATGTGGCGGTACGTGCTGAATTGGCCGCTTGCGGCATTGAGTCACAATGGTTTCATGACAGCTGCATCATTCCACCCGGTCGCGTGCTGACAAATGATGGCCGCTTTTACACGGTGTTTACGCCGTTTAAACGCAACTGGCTGGTGCAATTGGCTGAGCGACCGATTCGCTTATTAGCCCCGCCGACTAAACGCCTGACGACCGCCGTGGCCTCAAGCCAACTCGCAGTAAGCGCGCCTGGCCTTGAGCTGCCTATTACGGCTGAGCTTGTGCAATCTTTATGGCCTGCTGGTGAGGCCCAAGCACATCAGCGCTTAGCGCAATTTATTAGTGAAGATGGCGGGCGCTATGACGAACAACGCAACCTCGCCGCCGTCAATGGCACTAGCACGCTCTCGCCTTACTTGGCGGCCGGCATTATTTCTGCGCGCCACTGTCTACTTGCGGCCGAACAACACAAACATCGTCATGCGGGACAACAAGGCCTAGATACGTGGATTAGCGAACTGTGCTGGCGAGATTTTTATAAACATATTTTAGTCGGCTTCCCACACGTCTGCCGCCATCACGCCTTTAAGCGCGAAACGGATCTGTTGCCGTGGTCGCAAAACACGGAACACTTTCAGGCCTGGTGTGCTGGGCGTACCGGCTTTCCAATCGTCGATGCCGCGATGCGCCAACTCAATGAAACGGGCTGGATGCACAATCGCTTACGCATGATTACGGCGATGTTTCTCACCAAAGATTTGTTTATCGATTGGCGATTAGGCGAGCGCTATTTCATGCAGCACTTGATTGATGGTGATTTATCCGCCAATAACGGTGGCTGGCAGTGGAGTGCTTCTACCGGCAATGACGCGGCGCCCTACTTCCGTATTTTTAACCCGTTTTTGCAGAGCAAAAAATGCGACCCCGAGGGTGAGTTTATTCGACGCTTTGTACCGGAGCTGGCTGACCTTGATGCTAAACGCATCCATGAGCCACATGCCAAAGGCGTCGATATTCGCCTGAAATATCCTAAGCCCATCGTTGATCATGCCTTTGCCAGACTCGATACCTTGGCCTATTTCAAAGCCCTCGGCGCGGCCGTCGCTGAGCGCGATTAACTCGCGTTCAGCTGGTCAAATAGGGCTTCAAATTCAGACGTAAGCTTGTGCTTTGGCGCGCAACTAATCAGCGGTAAGCAGCGCTGATGTGACTCACGCATGATCACTGACGCCGACAACGGCGGATCTAAAATCGGCAGACCTTCAGCTTTCAACTCAGCCACCAACTGCTTGGGCAAGGTTGCGCGAGGTTGAAACTGATTGATGATGATGCCCTCAACTTTTAAGTCGGCGTTATGGTCTTTGCAGGTTTCATCGACATTTTCTAGCAAGGTGTACAACGCACGGCGCGAAAAGGCATCGCAGTCAAAGGGAATTAAGCAGCGCTCAGCGGCAATCAACGCCGACAAGGTGTAGAAGTTAAATGCCGGTGGTGTGTCGATATAGATCGCATCATAGTTATCGCTAAGCTCTTTCACCGCGGCGGCAAGTTTATAAATCTTGTGCTTAGCCTCCAGCAAATGCTCAATTTCACGCAACTCAGGATTGGATGGAATCAGAAAGAGCTTATTGAAGTCAGTGGCATGGACAAACTCAGAGAGCGGCTTTTCTTTCGCGCGAAAGGCTAAGGACTGGGCAAAAAACTGGCCAATATTGGGCGAAAGCTCAGGCTTATCTCGGCTGAACTCCGCCGCTTCACCGAGTAGATACTGGCTCGCGTTGCATTGCGGGTCGAGGTCGATAATCAGTGTTTTTAAGCCCCGCTGAGCGCTAATAGCGGCAAGGTTTACGGTAATACTGGACTTGCCCACACCACCTTTCTGGTTAAACACCACGCGACGCATAGTCATTCCCGTTTAAGCTAAAAACCGGCTCGATGGTAGCAGCGCAACATCATTGTTGCGAGATGCAAAGCATTCAGCTCGGCGGGAAAAATAAATAGCAGGCATAGATAGCGGTAATCACACCCGCTAGGTCAGCCAGCAAGCCACATGCCAAGGCGCCACGATCGCGTTTAATACCCACCACACCGTAATACACCGCCACCACATAGAGCGTTGTCTCACTCGAACCCTGCACTGTGGCGGCCACTAACGCAGGAAAGCTATCAACACCATAGGTTTGCATAGTCTCAAGCATCATGGCGCGCGCACCACTGCCTGATAATGGTTTGATCAATGCGGTGGTGAGCGCTGGGATAAAGTCCGTCGCCAGCCCCACTTGCGTGGCCAACCACGAAAATCCCGATAATGCCGCCTCTAAGGCACCACTAACTCGCAAGCCGGCAATGGCCACTAGCATCGCTAACAGATACGGAATAAGCCCAATGGCGGTTTGGAAGCCCTCTTTAGCACCCTCGATAAACTGGTCATAGACCGCCTGCTTTCGCCAAAACCCACAGCCCAAAAACAGCACAATCAGGGTAATTAATAATCCATTGCCCAACGCACCCGAATTACGACCCATTTCAGTGGCTGGCCATTGCGAGACCCAGGTGATCATGCCCGCGAGCAAGCAAGCGAAACCTGCGGCATAGGCCAGCACCACGCGATTAAACAAGGCAATGCGTTGGCTTAGGCAATAGGCAGAAACACCAACCAATGTGGACATGCTGGTAGCTAGCAAAATGGGTAAAAACACACTGGCAGGATCGGCGGCACCCTGCTGTGCGCGAAACAAAAAAACGCTGATGGGAATCAAGGTGACGGATGAGGCGTTAATCACCAAAAATAGCGCCTGAGCCTTGGTCGCACGCTCAGGCTCTGGATTAAGCGTCTGCAACTCATGCATCGCCTTTAAGCCCAATGGCGTGGCGGCGTTATCTAGGCCCAAGACATTGGCCGAGAGATTCATGGTCATCGCGCCAAGCGCCGGATGACCTTTCGGTACCTCAGGCATCAAGCGCGCAAAAAGAGGAGCTAAACCACGGCCTAGTACGGTGATCAACCCAGCATGCTCGGCAACCTTAAAGAGCCCAAGCCATAGCGTCATTAGGCCAATTAGACCAATGCTGATATCGACGCTGACACGCGCAGCATCGAACCACGCAGCCACCACACGGCTACTGCTATCTAAGTCACCTAAAATAAAGGACTGGTAGGCAACACAGATAACCGTAATAAAGAAAAAACTCAGCCACAGACGATTGAGCAAAAGAGCGCTCCTAGTTCACTGATGTCTACTTAAGACATGAAAAAAATGTCATCGCAGCATAGCGTCCATGGTCTAAAAATTCAGTAACTCTTCGTACAACATCCGTATAACCGCACCGTTAGCGGCTTGGGTGAGTTTTCCACAAAAACTGTGGATAAGTCTGTTGATATCCATATATAGCTAGCACTGACTACAGTGTTTACCTAAAGCTACACGAATTGATCATTTTTTAATCAATTGATTTTATATGTATATTATCAATGGCTTAAATTTGTCAATACTGAAACTTATAGTTTAAAGCCATGCTTTTAGTATTTTATAAAAGCCCTTTGGCGTAAGTGCATTTCATCGGTCGATAAAATGCACTGCCCCGAAGTATTGTCAGACAATAAGCATTAACGCGTTGTCAGAATGGCTTTATTACGTTCATACAGCGATGGCCCAATTCCCTTCACCTCCATCAATTGTGCTGAGGTTTTAAAGCCACCATTGGCTTTACGCCAAGCGATGATGGCTTCGGCTTTTTTCGGCCCAACGCCAACTAGCTTTTCTGTCAGTTCAGCGGCGTTGGCGCTATTAAGATTAAGGGCTGGCGCTTTAGACTTTGTGGCGCCAGCAGGTGCCATAGCGGTAGGCTTAGCGGCCGTTACAGCCGCAGCTGGAGCAGCGGACGCTAGCGTTGGCATGAGGCTACAGGCCATCACTAATGCGGCAGCAGTAACACGTTGAGAGATGTTCATAGGGGCGTCCTCCTTGGACTGTGTGGGTACACTCCAAGGTATAGACATGAAAATGGTAGATTGCCAAAAAAAAGTCAAAAAAAAGCAGCCGTGCGGCTGCCTAATAAAGTGTTGGTCGGGACGGCAGGATTTGAACCTGCGACCACTTCACCCCCAGCGAAGTGCGCTACCAGGCTGCGCTACGCCCCGACGAAGCACGCATCATACTGAAATTGTTTTCGATGTCTAGGCCGACTTAAGGGTCTTGGCTCAACAATTGAGCAATTTGTTCTAAATCGCTCAGCATTTCATCAATCGCTAGCTGCAGCGATGTCTTGCCAGCCGCTGAGGCAGGCGTCGCTATAGCCTCTTTCGTCGCCAGTGTCCGCTGAGTCGCGTGAGATCCCGGCTTAGCGTCTTGCAGCTGAATACGCGCACCTTGGATGGTGTAGCCCTGAAAATACAGCAGCTCGCGAATACGCCGAATCAGCTGCACATCTTCACGCTGATAATAGCGACGGTTGCCACGACGCTTAACTGGTTTTAGGGAAGGAAACTCCTGCTCCCAATAGCGCAAGACATGGCATTTCACATCGCAGAGCTCGCTGACCTCACCAATCGTCAGGTAGCGCTTATTAGGGATCTCCGGCAGCGCAGATTCAGTCGCTGTGATGGACATGCTCATCTACCCGTTGCTTGAGTTTCTGACCGGGTCTGAAGGTCACTACACGGCGCGCAGAAATGGGAATTTCCTCGCCTGTTTTTGGGTTACGGCCGGGGCGTTGGCGCTTATCGCGTAGCTCAAAGTTGCCAAAGCCCGAGAGCTTAACGAAGCGGCCATCGACTAAGGCCTGACTAACCTCTTCGAAAAACTGCTCTACCAGCTCTTTAGCTTCGCGCTTATTAAGGCCGAGCTCATCGAATAAGCGATCAACCATATCGGCTTTTGTTAATGCACCCATTGCTGCCACTCCTGCTCGATTCAATCGCTTTAGCGTAAGCGCACGGCTATGTCAGCCAATGCGGCCAGTACGGTATCCACACTACCCTGCACCTCAGTATCTAATAAGGTGCGCTCTGCATGCTGCCAGACTACGGTAATCGCCAAGCTGTAATAGCCCTCGGGCAGGCCAGCTCCGCGATACACATCAAACACGTCGACACGCTGTAAATGCTCACCCGCATGCTGCTTAATCCGACCAATAACAGCCTC
>JBDSQT010000227.1:0-6366 GCA_039929665.1 Paraperlucidibaca sp. | reverse complement strand
CTAGTCGCGGTGCGCCACGCAGCGGGCGGTAGGCGAAGCGCTCAATACCCATGCCCAGCAAGGCACACACGGGAATCGCCATGAGCAGGCTAAAGGCCACGAGAAATACCGGCGACAGCGGCAAGTGCATGCCGAGCAGCCAGCTCAGCGCGCTGATAGTGACCATGGCGCCGATCATCACTACCTCGCCATGGGCGAAGTTGATGAGACCCAAAATGCCGTAAACCAAGGTGTAGCCGAGGGCGATCAGCGCGTAAATACTGCCTAAAATTAAGCCATTGAGTAGCTGTTGCGGCAACACATCCATGGCTTATTTCGACTCAATCGTTTTCAGCACTTGCCACTGTCCGGCCTGTGCTCGATAAACCGTGATAGAGCCTTGCGCGAGATCGCCTTGGGCATCAAAACGAATGCGTGAGGTCACGCCGTTATAGTCGGTTTTTGCCAATGCCAGCTTCACTTTCGCAGGATCGGTGGTACCCGCACGTTGCATGGCTTGCGCGAGGATCATCATGGCATCGTAGCAATACGGTGCGTAAAGCTGGATCTTGCCGTACTTGGCTTCGAAGCGCTTTTTGAACTCCGGGCCATTGCTGAGTGTTTCTAATGGGCGACCCGGCAGCGAGGCGACTACGCCATCTGCGGCTTGTGCGGCGAGTTTCATAAACTCAGCGGTGTGAATACCATCGCCGCCTAGAAGCTGCACCTTTAAACCTAGCGATTGCATCTGTTTGGCCATCGGTGCGCCTTGACCATCCATACCACCGAAAAATAATAGGTCGGGCTGTTTGCCTTTGATTTTGGTCAGAATGGCGGTGAAGTCGGAGGCTTTGTCGCTGGTGTACTCACGCACAATGATCTCGCCACCGGCAGCTACTGCGGCCTTCTCGAACTCATCGGCAAGACCTTGGCCATAGGCGGTGCGGTCATCGATGATGGCAATTTTCTTGGCACCCAAGTCATGCACCGCAAAGTCGCCCAAAGCACGGCCTTGCTGAATGTCATTGGCCATCACGCGGAACGCGTTATCGAAGCCCTGCTGGGTGTAGCGCGGCGTGGTGGCCGATGGCGAAATTTCCACGATGCCCGCGCTGTGATAGACCCGCGAAGCCGGCATCGTTGTGCCCGAATTCAAATGGCCGATCACCGCTTGTATACCATCGTCGACAAACTTTTGCGCCACCGTGGTGGCCATGCGCGGGTCGGCTTGGTCATCTTGCGAGTCGAGCTCAAAGTGCACCGGTTCATTGCCGATTTTAAAGCCCGAGGCATTCAGGTCGGCAATGGCTAAGCGCACGCCGTTTTCATTGTCTTTACCCAGGTGTGCTTGTGTGCCCGTCAGCGGTGCGGCATGACCAATGACGATAATACGTTTGCCATCGGCCGTGGTGCTAGGCGTGGCTGGCTTGGGGCTGCAAGCGACCAATAGAGAGGCGGCAGCAATGAAGGCAGCCGCGGTAATGCGCGATGATTTTTTCATAAGGATAGGCAGGCTCGTTGCACAGGCCATCTGGCCAAAGACGTGATTATTGCCGTGTTGAGCCTTGCTGAACAGTCCGCATACCAGTTGTTATTACCTTGTTGGCATGACGCGCTGGCGCAAGACCGCTAAACTGCGGCGCTTATAGTCGTTTTATTGCACACTTTATTGTGCCTACAGTGTGCCGTGAAACGGCCACAAAACCAAACCATGCCGACGAGAATTTGATGAACGCAGCCACGCCCTTATCGCCCACGCTAGAACTCGCCCTCGCCCTTATTCGCGAGCCGTCGGTGACGCCTTTTGACGCTGACTGCCAAGACTTAATGATTCGTCGTCTAGAGGCCATTGGTTTCTCGATTGAGCGCCTGCGTTTTGGTGAAGTCGATAATTTCTGGGCACGCCGTGGCACAACAGGCCCGGTGTTTGCTTTTGCCGGCCATACCGATGTCGTGCCGCCCGGCCCTAGCGATCAATGGGTCGTGCCACCCTTTGAGCCACGCATCGAGGCTGGCGTGCTGACCGGTCGTGGCGCGGCCGACATGAAAGGCTCACTGGCGGCCATGGTGGTGGCGTGTGAACGCTTTGTCGCTGCGCATCCAGACCACCATGGCAGCATCGCATTTTTGATCACTAGCGACGAAGAAGGCATCGCTATCGATGGCACTGTGCGCGTGGTGGAAACCTTGGAAGCTCGCCACGAAAAAATCACCTGGTGTTTAGTGGGCGAACCATCGAGTACCGACTTCGTCGGCGATGTCATCAAAAATGGCCGTCGTGGCTCGCTTGGCGGCATCTTAAATGTGCTCGGTAAGCAAGGTCATGTCGCCTACCCGCACCTGGCCGACAATCCCATTCATCGCGTCGCACCGGCGTTGGTCGAACTCGCCGCTGAACGCTGGGATGACGGCAATGAGTTCTTCCCCGCCACGAGCTTTCAAGTCTCCAACATCAATGCCGGCACCGGCGCCAATAACGTCATCCCCGGCCATGTTGAGGTAGTGTTTAACTTCCGCTTCTCCACCGCGCTCACCGAAGCGGTTTTACGCGAACGCACAGAAGCTATTTTGAATAAGCATGGCCTCCGCTATGAGCTAGCTTGGCGCTTGAGCGGCCAACCCTTCCTCACCGCCGCCGGCGCACTGGTCGATGCCGCCGTTGGCAGCATTCAAGAACATACCGGACGCACACCCGCGCTGCTCACCACCGGCGGCACGTCCGATGGCCGCTTTATTGCGCCTACTGGGGCACAAGTGCTGGAGCTGGGGCCCGTTAATCGCACAATTCATCAGGTCAATGAATGCGTGAGCGCCGCTGACTTGGACACGCTGACGGATCTGTATGAGGGCATTTTGCGGCGTTTACTGGCCAACTAATGTTGGTTAAAAAGCCTATATCGCTATAACCCTTGACGGGCATCGCCAGTCGTCTCGACTTTGTGCCACTGGTCGGCAAAGCATCACCGATTTCTGGCATTTCACTAAGGTCTCTGCTTAATTTTTCTTGCCGGCACGGATAGCCACTATAAGGCAAGGATGCATTATGCAAAACGCCACACTCCCGGATCGAAGTGTCATCCAGTATTACCTCAATGAGGTGCGCAATTACCCGCTACTCACCGCCGTCGAAGAGCTAACACTCTGCCTTGCCTCGCAGGCCGGTGATGGCTGCGCACGCGACCGCATGATCGTGAGTAATCTGCGCTTAGTGCTGCGTATTGCACGACAATATCAACGCAGCAGCATGGCCTTAGAGGACTTAATTGAAGAGGGTAATCTCGGCCTTATTCACGCCGTTACGAAATTTGACGCCAATCGCGGCTTTCGCTTCTCAACCTATGCCGTGTACTGGATTCGACAATACGTCGAGCGCGGCATCATGAATCAGGCGCGTGTCGTACGCCTACCCGTACACATGGGTAAGCGCCTAAATCAATGCTTAAAAGCAAAGCGCGAATGGCGTCAACGCTATGGCCGCGATGCACGACCGGCGGATGTGGCGAAATCTATTGGCCGCAGTGCTGATGAAGTACGCGAACTCCTCCCATGGCAAGAGTCTCCTGCCAGCATATCGACGCTTAATGATGAAGATCATCCGCTGCAACTAAGCTGTGGAGAGCATGAAAACCCTGAATATCAGTCGCTGCAAAGTAGTTTGCTGAGTGCGATGTTCCGCTTTGTATCTCTACTCACATCGCGTGAGCAGTACATCATCAACCGTCGCTTTGGCATCAACCGGCATCGCGAAGAAACCCTCGAATGTATTGCCGCCGATATTGGCGTGACGCGTGAGCGCGTCCGGCAGATTCAGCTCGATGCCTTGGCAAAGCTTCGCTTGTGGATGCACGCGGAAAACCTTGATAAAGACTGCCTAAATGATCTCAGCGGCTGAACTCGCGCGTTTGTTCGGCTAGAATGCTGCGCTATGCCTCAGTAGCTCAGCCGGATAGAGCAGCCCCCTCCTAAGGGGCAGGTCGGATGTTCGAATCATCTCTGGGGCACCACTAACACACTGTATTTAGTGCAAATAAAATAAATCCCCTCAACGAAATAACGCCAGGGGTAAAGTCGGGGTAAAAGTCGCTTGGGGAACGACGTCCCCCCACTTTCAGTAGCACTCGGCTTTAGAGTCCGCACGTAATTTAACCGCATTTTCTGCTAGCTGTCTGGCGTAGGCTAAAGGCGTTATGCCACTCAGTAATTTCTTTGGTCTCTCCTCGTTATATTCACGGCCCCATGCTTCGATAACAACCTTGGCATGCGGCATCGTTGCCGTGGTGGTAAACACTCAGCCTAATTAGCGTGATTAGACCTCAGGCGGCGGTACCGGGGTGCCGCTCAGCACACTTTCAGCGCGACGTGACTTCAGTAGCGGATAAAATACCTGCACAGTCCACTTCTCAGCCCCGTGGCGGCGATCATCGGGCAAACCAAACGCAGGGGGATATTGGCGGGTGATGTGTGCTGTACCAAAGATCACGTCCCATAAAAACAATAAATTACCGTAATTACCGGTGTAGTGGCCGATTCCATCATTTTGCGACAGCGCGTGATGAGCAAAATGCGTAGCTGGCGTACTAATAGTGCGCTCTAAGACCCACATCAGTGGCCGCAAAGTGGGGATAGCATAGAGTCTCTCATCCCAACGCGCTTCCGAATGCGCACCAATAATGACTGCCATTTTGACAATGGCGTAGGCTACATAAACCCAAGAAAAACCAAGGTACAGCCAAATACCGCTAGCCCACAGGCCCGGCATAAATAAGTAGTAGAAAAAGTTATTACGATAAACCACACGCACACCCATATAGGGCGCCGCATGATGGGCTCGATGAAATGGCCACATCCATGACGTGTGAGATAGCCGATGCCACCAGTATTGGGTGAAGTCGTCAGTAAGCAATAATGCGATAATCATCAGCCACCACGGCCATTGCGCAAGCTGGTTTTGTGCTGCAGGGAAAAACTGCTGGCCGATGAGCTGACATAGCAAAACAATCGCTGGCACGATCAGCACCGGCAACAATAAGCCCATAGCAGGGTCAAGACGATTATCTTCACGACTCGCGAGCGGGCTAAAAAATCGCCGCCGTAGCAACTCCACTGCTGCAAAAGCGCCAAACAGACTAATAACTGCTAAGCCTTGAACCTGCTGCTGTTGCATAGCAAACCCTCTAAGGGGTGTTTGTGATTGTTATCCACCCCTTAAAAGTGTTTACACGAGAAATAGACTTTAGCCAACCACGCCACTGAGCATCGGCACAAAATGCACGGGCTCAATGACTTGCTGCGTGATGCCCTCAGGCGTTTTGCAAACCAGCATCAACGACTGCTGTTGGCCGGCACCCACGGGTAAGACCATGCGGCCACCAACGGCCAATAAATCGATAAGCGCTGGCGGCACACCCAAGGCGGCGGCAGTACCAATAATGCCATCGTACTCACCCTCGCCAGGCCAACCTTGCATGCCATCAGCGTGGCGCAGGCGCACATTGTTAAGGCCGAGTGCTTTTAGGCGTTCGCGGGCTTTATCTTGCAGTGCTTTGATGCGTTCGATGGAGTGCACACTACCGACCAACTGCGCTAATACCGCGGTTTGATAGCCGGAGCCAGTACCGATTTCCAAGACCTTTTGGCAGGGGCCAGCGGCCAGCAGAATCTCGCTCATGCGCGCGACAATATAGGGCTGCGATAGCGTTTGGCTGTGACCAATCGGCAGTGCGGTGTCTTCATAGGCGCGATGGGCAAGCGCCTCGTCGACAAACACGTGGCGTGGCGTTTGACGCATGACATCGAGCACTTGCGCATCGGTAATGCCCTGCGTCATTAAACGGGCCATTAGGCGATCGCGGGTACGGGCCGAGGTGAAGCCTGAGCCGTGAATATCGAAAGGCATGCCGGTGCTCATGATGTTATTTTTATCTCTAAGCGATGCGCCGAATGTAGCATGCAGTGCGCAGACTGACTGAAAAATTCTGCCATTAAAACTGCTTAATCCATGATGACAGTCTGCTCATCGCCGCGCGATGCGTCATGTCAGGATCCAACGGCGTGATGCTTACACAGCCTTCTGAGACCGCATAAAAGTCAGTGCCCGGCGCGTTATCAAGTGGGTCGCCCAAGGCACCAATCCAATACACGGTATTGCCGCGCGGATCTTCTAGCTTCATGACATCTTGGCTGCGCGCGCGATGACCTAAGCGCGTCACGGCAAAGCCTTTGTGCTCGCTGGGCTCGCCGCCGGGCACATTGACATTGAGCAGGGAGCGCGGCGGTAGGCCTAGATCTTGCCACTGCGCAATGAGCTGCGCGGCATAAGCGGCGGCAACGCGATAATCGTCGATGCCACGAATATCCATCTTCGGTTTTGCTAGTGATACGGCCATG
>JBDSQT010000226.1:0-6248 GCA_039929665.1 Paraperlucidibaca sp. | reverse complement strand
CAAGCCGATGCGCAAAGCAAGTTTGAATCTATGCGCAGTGTTGGTGAAGAAAAGGCTAATGAAGTGAAGTCCATGGTCGATGGCATGGTTGGTGAGATTGGCGAGACGCTGAAGTCAATTGGCTCACGCTTAAAAAAATAAGCCTGCGTTACATAAAAAAGCCGCCTCTAGGGCGGCTTTTTTATGTGTGAATGCAGTGAGATCAACTTACTTTGCCGGCGTATTAGACTCAGGCAGAAAGCCAATATGGTGCATAAAGTTTCGCATCGCTTTCAAGTAGCGGCCTTGGTCGAGATGTAAAAGGTGGTTGCCGGGGAACCAATGCAGGCGACATCGGCGCCAGTGCTCCCAGAGCAAGTGCGTGTGCTTGGGTGGGGCTAATCGATCGCCGGCGCCGGCAATAAGCATGAGCCGGTCACGAGGCAGCTTAACGGGGAAGCTTAGCGCCGACTGCACTGCAACGGCAGCTCGAGCCTCGGTAATGCTCATGCCGGCGAGTTTTAGGCCGGTGCGTACAAGGGCCCCCGAGGGAAACCATTCCAACATGATATCGATGATGCTGACCACCGGCACATTGGGCACACAAAACGCCAGACGGTCTTCCACACACGCCAGCAGCGCTGAGGTGTAGCCACCAAGACTGATACCGGTGACGCCCATTTGTGGTACGCCTTGATCCTCTAAATGATCCATAAACACGCGGATGTCGTGAATGGCGTGCGCCATGGTTTCGTTCATATGGCAGAAGCCATGGGAGAAGTAGCCGTGGCCGCTAAACGGGGAGAGTCTGCTCTGGCGCTTGCCGTGGAAGGGCAGTGTGACGAGCAGCACATCGTAGCCCTGCTCGTAGAACCAAGGCATGGCGAGAAAGCGACTGTTTATCCAATACGGATCGGCGGTGAAGCCGTGAATGACGATGATGGTGGCGCGTGGCTTGTCGCCATGTTGCCAATGTTCGGCCCACGCGACGCCGTTGCGTTTAAAGCGTCCATAAGACTCGCGCAGCGCTGGATTTACGGGCTCAAAGGCGCTGTCGAAAGACAGTAAGTCGATGTGGCCAACGCTGGGGTGATATTGCAGACAGGTTGATTTTTGTCGACGCATGGTCACGCCACGCGCGGGCCGTTGATAGAAGGCCTCGACATCAGCGTTGCGTGCAATATCGACGTAAAACTCGCGATGCTCGCGATCGAGCGCGACTTGGCTGGGCTTTAGGGTTGTTGGGATAGCCAACACGCCAGCCATTGTCGCCAAACCTGTGCGTAATACATGGTCGATGTGCTTGGTGCCGGCAACCATGAGTTTGGCCATGCCACTGAGCTCAAAATCATCCTGCCACTCGGAGAAATCTTCGGGTAAGTGCTGCCACCATGGGCTACCCGTGACGATACGGCTGCCGTGCCGATAGGTTTGATTGGCAACGCGTGAGACTCGCTGTGCGGGAGAAACCATGACAAATCCATCTGTAAAGAAAAAATACTGCGCAGAAGGTAGCGACTGAGCAGTCACAGGGCAAGAGCTGAGTTTGTCAAAGTGACTAGTGAAATTGCTTGAAAGACTTGGGGTCGTCTCGCGCATCCGCTAGGATAGACGCCGATTACTTATGTAGAAGCGAAGCCATGAGCTACCACGTACTTGCCCGTAAATACCGTCCGCGCTGCTTTCAAGAGCTGGTAGGGCAAGAGGTTGTGGCGCGCGCCCTGACGCATGCCTTGGAGCAAAATCGCCTACACCATGCCTATTTGTTTACCGGCACGCGCGGCGTTGGTAAAACCACGATCGCGCGTATTTTGTCGCGCTGCCTAAACTGCGAAGAGGGTATTAGCGCCAACCCTTGCGGTGTCTGTGGCACGTGTCGTGAGATCGATGAAGGCCGTTTTGTTGATTTAATCGAAGTCGATGCGGCCTCGCGCACGAAAGTCGAAGATACCCGTGAGCTCCTCGATAACGTGCAATATGCGCCCACGCGTGGACGCTACAAAGTCTATTTAATTGACGAGGTGCACATGCTCTCGGGGCATTCATTCAATGCCTTGTTGAAAACCCTCGAAGAACCGCCACCGCATGTAAAGTTTCTGCTGGCCACCACGGATCCGCAGAAGCTGCCCATCACCATCCTGTCGCGCTGCTTACAGTTTGCCTTGAAGCCGATGACGCCTGAGCGTGTGGTCGGGCATTTGCAGCATGTCTTAGCGGCTGAGCAGATTCGCTTTGATGACGCGGCGCTGTGGCTGCTGGCGCGCGGTGCGCAAGGCTCGATGCGCGATGCACTCTCGCTGACTGACCAAGCCATTGCCTTTGGTCGTGGTGAGCTGATTGAGGCCGATGTGCGCACGCTGCTTGGCAGCATTGATCGCGACTTGGTCTTTCGCGTGCTCGATGCGCTGCTCTCGCAAGATGCCGCCTCGGTGCTCAGTGTGGTCGCTGGCATGGCCGAGCAAAGCATCGACTTTGCAGGGGCCATTACTGAGCTGATTAGTGTTTTGCATCGCTTGGCAGTGGCTCAGGCCGTGCCAGAAGCCATTGATAATAGTGAGGGCGACCGCGATCGCTTGCTGGCAATTGCTGCTGCACTAACGGCTGAGGACCTGCAGTTATATTACCAAATGGCGCTGCATGGCCGTCGTGACTTGCCCTTGGCGGTCGATGCCCGTTCAGGCTTTGAGATGACGCTGCTGCGCATGTTGAGCTTTCGCCCCGATACGAGTGCGCCCGTGAGTAGCGGTGGCGCGCGACCGGCTCGGGTAGCGGCAGCTGCCTCGGCCGCAGCACCTGCTGTGGCTACTGCTATTGCCTTGGCTGCTGCAGCACCCGCACCGGCACCGGCAGTGCTGCCAATCGCGACTCTGCCGTCATCGCTGCCGGCGACTCCAGAGCCGCTTATGGAGCAAGCGCAAGACACGCCTTCAGAAGAGTCACTCGCGCCAATCATCGCTGAGCCCGCTGAGCACCCACAATCACGGCTAATGGCCGGCGATTGGTCAGCTGAGGCTTGGGCGCAATGGGTGGAGCGCTCAGGACTCACTGGCGCACCACTAAATTTGGCACGGCACACTTATTTACATCAGCAGGCCGATACCGCCTGGGAACTACGCTTATCGCCTCAGCATCAAATGCTTGCAGGCGGGCAGGCCTTTCCGCCGCTACAACTGGCCTTAGCGCGGGATTTCCCGACGCAAGCTATTCATTTGGCTCTGGCTGAACCTGAAGTGGAAACGCCTGTGCAGCGTCGCCAGCGCTTGGCTGCAGCACGCCGTGAGGCGGCAGAAACTGCTTTACGCAATGATCCGGTGGTGAAGGCTTTAGAAAGTACTTTTGCTGCCAGATTACTGCCAGAGTCATTAACACTAACGCATTAAGTCACATTAGAAGATAGGTTTAAGCTTATGAATATGCAGCAAATGATGCAACAGGCTCAGCGTATGCAAGAGCAAATGCAGAAGAAAATGGAAAAAGCTCAAGAGGAACTTGCCGCTGCCGAAATTCAGGGCGAGTCGGGTGCCGGGTTGGTAAAAATCACCATGAATGGCCAGCACGATGTAAAGCGCGTCAGCATCGATGACAGCTTGATGAGTGAAGACAAAGACATTTTGGAAGACTTAATTGCCGCGGCGGTGAATGACACCGTGCGCAAAGTTGAAGCGGCCAGCAAAGAAGCCATGGGCGCGGCAACTAGCGGGCTAGGCCTGCCGCCCGGCTTTAAGATGCCGTTCTAAGCCATGCTTAGTCCCCTGATCAGTGAGCTGATTGATGCGCTACGCATTTTGCCCGGTGTTGGTCCTAAATCGGCACAACGCATGGCGCTGAACTTATTGGAGCGTCAGCGTCCGGGTGGTCTGCGGCTCATGAAGGCGCTTGATCAGGCCTTGCATCAGGTTGAGCATTGCAGCAGTTGCCGCATGCTTACTGAGCAGAAAATTTGTCGCCTATGCCAAGATGCCAGTCGTGATGACAGTGTGCTGTGCGTGGTCGAAAGCCCGATGGATGTGATTGCGTTAGAGCAGAGTGGCAGTTTTCGTGGCCGCTACTTTGTGTTGCTTGGCCGGCTCTCACCACTCGACGGCATCGGCCCCAATGAACTGGGCTTACCTGCCTTGATCACGCGCCTACGCGAGAACCCCAGCATTGCTGAGCTGATCATTGCCACCAATGCCACGGTCGAGGGCGAGGCGACAGCGCATTACCTGCGTGAGGCCACCCGCGCGTTGCCATTGATAGTGAGTCGAATTGGTCACGGGGTGCCGATGGGCGGCGAGCTGGAGTTTGTCGATGGCAACACCTTGACGCATGCCTTAAGTGGCCGCCGACCGGTGCTCTGAGGCTTTTAGGAATCGCGTATGAGCTGGCAAACCCGCATTACCACGCTATTTGGTATCCGCTATCCGCAGATTTGCGCAGGCATGACCTATGTCTCCAACGCCGAGCTGGCGGCTGCCGTGAGCAATGCTGGCGGTCTTGGCCTGATTCAAATTGGCCACCTCACACCGGAGCAAGCGCGGGCTGAGATTCAGAAAGCGCGGACCTTAACCGACAAACCGTTTGGCGTTGGCCTAGCGTTGATCATGCCGGGCGCGCATGAAAATGCTGAAGTCGCGCTCGATGAAAAAGTGCCGGTAATTAATTTCTCGCTGGGTAAGGGCGATTGGCTGTGCCAGCGCGCCCATGCCTATGGCGGTAAAGTCATCGCCACGGTGGTGACTGAGCGCCATGCGATAGCTGCTGAGCGTGATGGTGCCGATGCGCTACTGGTCACGGGTCATGAGGCCGCAGCGCATGGCGGCGATGTCACCACACTGGTGCTAGTGCCAGCCATTCGCCGTGTCTGCCAGATTCCCATTATCGCTGCGGGCGGCATTGCCACCGGCAGTGGCTTGGTTGCTGCGCTGGCCTTAGGTGCCGACGCCGTTGCCATGGGTACGCGCTGGGCAATGACCCAGGAAAGCCCAATGCACGCTAATACGCGCGCGTTGGTGGCGAAAAAGTCGGTCAGCGATACGCTGTACACCAAAAACTTTGATGGTATGCCGTGTCGGATCATGGATACGCCAACCGGACAAGCCGCCACTCGCAAGCCCATGAGCCTGTGGCGAGCGCTCTGGGCTTCGCTGAGGCTGATGCGCGAGCAGGGCACGCCGTTGCGCCATATTATCGATAACTTACGTCGGCATGGCCCCTTGGCGACCTTGCAGCTGAGCTTCTTTGCCGCGGCTGTGGAGCGTATTCGCTTAGCTATTCTCGATGGCGATCACGAGCGCGGCGTGCAATTGATTGGCCAAGCGCAAGGCTTGATCGATGATGTGCCGAGCTGCGAAGAGCTTATGCAACGCCTGATGCACGAGGCCGATAGGTGTTTTAGCTCGGTTGCCGCCTTATCTGGCCATGCCGACCTTACAGATGCTACGCAGGCACCCATACCACATCAGCAGATGATCAACTCCTAAATCGAGGCAACCCATGGACGCACTAACCGCGATTCGCACGCGCCGCTCACTGCCTAAGCTGGGCCTGCCCGTGCCCACGCCGACGCAATTGGCCACCACCTTTGAAGCAGCGGCTTCTGCGCCCGATCATCGTGTCTTGCGGCCATGGCGTTATTTGGTCATCGAGGGCGATGGCTTAGCCCAGCTCGGTACCGTGTTTGTCGATGCTATCGCACAAACCGATGCCGCACGCGCCGAGGCTGCCGGCGAGCGCTTTCGCCAAATGCCGCTGCGTGCCCCGATGATTATCGTCGCCATCCTCAGCCTGCAAGATCATCCAGGTGTGCCGGAGTGGGAGCAATGGCTGAGCCTCGGTGCCTCCGTGCAAAACTTACTGTTAGCGCTGCATGCACAAGGCTTTGCCGGCATGTGGCGTACGGGCGATATGGCCACTAACCGACACGTCTGTGCTGAGCTGGGATTGGCAGTGCATGAGCACATCGGTGGCTTGATTTATGTTGGTAGCGCCCAAGCTGAAAAGGCCGCGCCTGCATTGCCAGAAAAGCTCTGGACTCCATGGCCTGCGAAATGAATGACTTGTCGGCCGATAAAGCGCTATCGGATGCGCAAACGTTCTGGGCTAGCGTGCGTGACGAAATCCCCATGCTGAGCTATATGGACACCGAGCTTGTGGGCTGGGATGGCCAAACGCTGAGCATTACCGCGCCGCTTGCGCCTAACACCAATGATAAAGGCACGGCCTTTGCGGGCTCGCTGGCGACTCTCGCAACGGTGACTGGCTGGGCTGCGCTGACACTGTGGGCCAAA
>JBDSQT010000225.1:0-10491 GCA_039929665.1 Paraperlucidibaca sp. | reverse complement strand
CCATCGTACAGTCGGAAAATCGCTTGCTCACGACGGTGGCCTATCGCCTCAATGGCCAACCGACTTACGCGGTGGAAGGCTCAATTTTTGTTGCTGGCGCGACTATTCAATGGCTGCGCGACGGTCTAAAGCTTATCGGTTGTGCATCAGAGACTCAGGCGATTGCCGAGGCCACTGGCGACGCGCGCGGTGTCTATATGGTGCCGGCATTTACGGGTTTGGGTGCGCCGTATTGGGACCCGCGCGCGCGCGGTGCGATCTTTGGCTTGACCCGCGACACAGGCATTGGCGAGATCGTCACTGCAGGTCTGCAGTCGGTGTGCTTCCAGACTCGTGACCTGATGGAAGCGATGACGCGTGATGGTGCTGCGCCAGTGACCACGCTACGAATTGATGGCGGCATGGTGGTGAATAACTGGGTGGCGCAGTCGTTGGCGGACATCATTGGCGTGCCCGTTGATCGCCCAGTAGTTACCGAAACCACGGCCTTGGGGGCGGCGTTTTTAGCCGGCCTCCATGTCGGCATCTTCACCTCGCTCGATGACATCTCGGCGTTGTGGAGCAGTGATCGCTGCTTCCAGCCCAGCATGACCGAAGATAAGCGGCGCTCGCTCTACACGGGTTGGCTCGATGCCGTGCGGCGCGTCGCCTCGGAGCCCTCGCTATGAGCATTCTGGTCACTGGCGGGGCAGGCTATATTGGCTCGCACACACTCATTGAGCTGATAGCAGCGGGTCACGAGGTGCTGGTGCTAGATAACTTCAGCAATGCCAGCGCTGAGTCTTTGCGGCGTGTCGAGCACATCACCGGCCAGCCCATCGCGCTAGTAGAGGGTGATATTCGTGATGCCGAGCGACTGAAAAAGCTGTTTGCTGAGCATGATATTTCAGCGGTGATTCACTTTGCCGGCCTCAAGGCGGTGGGCGAGAGCGTCGAGCAGCCACTGAAGTATTACGATAATAATGTCCATGGCTCGCAGGTGTTGGTCGAGGCCATGCGCGAGGCCAGCGTGTTTACGCTAGTGTTTAGTTCATCGGCAACAGTCTATGGCGAGCCTGCCGAGATGCCGATTAGCGAGCACTGCCCGGTTGGTCGCCCGACCAATCCCTACGGGCGCTCCAAGCTCATGGTCGAAGATATATTGCGAGACTTGAGTGTGTCGGATGCGCGCTGGCGAGTGGCCTTGTTACGCTATTTTAATCCCGTTGGCGCGCACGATAGTGGCCTAATCGGCGAAGATCCCAACGGAATTCCCAATAATTTACTGCCTTATATTAGCCAAGTGGCGGTGGGTAAGCTGGCTAAACTCTCCGTATTTGGCGATGACTACCCAACCATCGATGGCACGGGTGTGCGTGACTATATTCATGTCGTTGATCTCGCCCAAGGCCATGTCGCTGCCCTGGCATTTTTAGCGCACGCCACCGGTGTGCAGACGTGGAACTTAGGCACCGGCCAAGGCTATTCGGTATTGGAGATGATCCGCGCTTTTGAGCAGGCCAGTGCTACTCAGGTGCCTTACGCCATCGTGCCGCGGCGTGTAGGCGATATTGCTACTTGTTATGCCGATCCGAAAAAGGCCTTGGCTGAGCTAGGCTGGCAAGCCTCGCGTGGCTTGACTGAGATGATGAGTGATACTTGGCGTTGGCAGTCGCAAAACCCAGATGGTTTTAAGTCGGTTTGAGTGACTTCGTCGCCATCGGTCTAGAGAACCCGAAAACCCCTGATAACGTCGGCTCGGTACTGCGCGCGGTGGGCTGTTTTAACGCCCATGCGGTGTATTACACCGGCCAGCGCTACGACATGGCCGCGAAGCATCACACCGATACCAAGAATGTTCAGCAGCGTGTGCCGCTAGTGCGCACACCGGCGTGGTCTGAGCTAAAGGCGCAGCTGCCCGACAATACGAAAATTGTCTGCGTTGAGTTGGCGTTGGGCGCGATAGCCTTGCCCGAATTCACACACCCCGAGCGCGCCCTGTATGTGTTTGGCCCGGAAGATGGCAGCTTGCCGAAAGCCGTGGTCGCCAGCGCCGATGCCGTGGTCTATATCCCCACCATCGGCTGCTTAAATTTAGCCGCTACAGTGAATGTGCTGCTCTATGACCGCCTGAGTAAATGCGGGCTAAGCGAGGGCATGAAAACCGGCGATGAGCTGATACTGGCGAGCCGCGATAACCGCAATCGGCTAAAGGTCTGAGCTAGCCTCAGCGCGGCCCCACCAATAAAAACTCTAATAATGCCTTTTGCGCATGCAGTCGGTTTTCGGCCTCGTCCCACACCACGCTGCGACGATCATCCAGCATGTCTTCAGAAATCTCTTCCCCGCGATGCGCTGGCAAGCAGTGCATAAACAAGGCGTCATCGGCGGCATGATCCATCAGGCGAGGGTTCACCTGATACATCGAGAAGCGACGCTTACGCACGCTTTGCTCAGATTCTTGACCCATGCTGGTCCATACGTCGGTCGCCACTAAGTGCGCGCCTTCCGCGGCTTCTTCAGCCGTTTTTACGAGCGTCGCGCAATGTGCATATTGCTCTAGCATGTCGGGGTCTGGCTCAAAGCCGTAAGGGCAGGCGATGCGCAGATGGAAGCCGAGCTGGTGTGCAGCATGCACATAGCTATTGCACATATTGTTGCCATCACCGACCCAAGCAAACTCACGGCCTGCGAGTGCGCCACGATGCTCAATAAATGTTTGCAAGTCGGCGAGTAGCTGGCAGGGATGATGGTCATCGGTTAGCGCGTTAATCACCGGTACGCGCGAATACGCGGCAAAGCGCTCAATGGTCGCGTGCTCAAAGGTGCGGATCATGACCGCATCGACCATGCGTGAAATGACGCGCGCCGAATCCTCGATAGGCTCGCCGCGACCGAGTTGCGTATCGCGTGGCGATAGAAAAATTGCCGAGCCACCAAATTGTGCCATGCCGGCTTCAAATGACACGCGTGTGCGTGTAGAGGCTTTCTCGAAGATCATGCCCAGCACACGATTTTTTAATGGCTCATAGATTTCGCCAGTGCGCAGCGAGCGCTTCAGCTCAATGGCGCGATCGAGCACACCTTGCAGTTCAGCTGGCGTGAAATCGAGGAGCGTGAGGAAATGCCGCGTGCTCATGCCTTCTCCTCATGGTGTGTTGGGGCCAGTGCAGACTCAGGCGCTAAAAACCGCCGTACCAAGGCGCTAATGCGGCTGACTAGCTCATCGGCCTCAGCGGCGGAAATCACCAGCGGCGGCAATAAACGAATACGATTCTCCGCGCTAACAATCAGTAGTACTCCCGCATCGCGTGCCAACGCCACTAATTCAGTACAGGGCTTGGGTAGCACCACGCCGAGCATCAGGCCAGCGCCTTCCACGTACACGCCTAAATCACCCAGTTCATGGGTAAAGCCATCGCGAATGCGCTGACCCATGACCTCGGCATTGTCCACGACGCCATCGAGTAGGCCATTCATCGTCGCCAATGCCGCCGCGCAGCCCAGCGGTGTGCCGCCATAGGTAGTGCCGTGTTTGCCCGGGCTAAAGAGCTCGGTGGCCTTGCCTGCGACCAGCGTGGAGCCGATCGGGAAGCCATTGCCTAGGCCTTTTGCGGTGCTCAGGACATCTGGCAATATGCCTGCGTGCTGATAGGCAAAATAGCGCCCCGTGCGGCCATTGCCCGTTTGAATCTCGTCTAGCATCAGTAGCCAATCGTGCTGATCGCAGAGCGCGCGTAGGGCTTTTAAGTAGCCGAAGCCGTCTTTCGCCGTGCGCACGCCGCTCTCACCTTGAATAGGCTCAACCAAAATCGCCACGATGTTTGGATTGCGCGCCGCCACAGCTTCGATGGCGGCGAGATCATCAAACGGTACGCGCTCAAAACCTTGCACTAGCGGGCCAAAACCTTCTTGGATTTTTGCATTGCCGGTGGCGGTCAGTGTGGCCATGGTGCGGCCGTGGAAGCTGTTTTCCATGACAATAATGGTTGGTAGCTCAATGCCTTTGTTGTGCCCATAGAGCCGCGCCAACTTAATGGCGGCTTCGTTTGCTTCGGCGCCGGAGTTACCAAAAAATGCCCGGCTCATGCCCGAAACCGCGCAGAGCTTGTCGGCGAGCTGCTCTTGCAGTGGCACGCGATACAGGTTGGAGGTGTGCACTAAGGTGCTGGCTTGCTCGGCAATCGCCTTGGCCACGCCCGGATGCGCATGGCCTAAGCCACAGACGGCGATGCCGGCGGTGGTGTCGAGGTAGCGCCGACCCTCTGTGTCATATAGCCAAACGCCTTCTCCACGCACAAACGCTACGGGCTGGCGGGCATAGGTGGGCATTAATGTCACGGGCAAGGGGGCGGTCATGATGGCAGGCCTGCAGATCGATAAAAAAGGCAATCGCGGAGTGTAGCGCTGGGGCATCGTTTCGCCAAGACACTTCAGGATCTGCTATATTGCTGACCGGCCCACCGCCTGATGTGGCGCGCGATACTGTCGCAGTGCGGCCCCTATTTTCGCTATTTCCCCCGCCAGTTGGCGCTGGCCACTGACTGCTAAAAGAGAGAGTTCATGGACACCGAAGCCTTAATCAAGAAACAAATCGCCGACAACAGTGTGCTGCTGTTTATGAAAGGCACTCCGCAATTTCCGCAATGTGGTTTTTCCGCGCGCACCGTCGAGGCTTTGGTGCAAGTTGGCGAACCCTTTGCGTATGTGAACATTCTGGAAAATCCTGAGATTCGCGCTACGTTACCAAAAATGGCGAACTGGCCGACTTTCCCGCAGCTGTGGGTGAAAGGCGAGCTGATTGGTGGTTGCGATATCGTCATGGACATGGTGCAAAAGGGCGAGCTAGCCACGCTCGTTAAAGAAGCCTCAGCTCAATAAGCTAGGGCTTCGCCGCGCAGGATGCATTTCTTTCAAGTCGCCAGCAGAGCCTCTGCTGGCGCGCTAAATGGAGTTGATTATGTTGCCTATTTTCCTAGTATCGCTGGTTGTTCTGGCCGTGCTTATTGTCTTGATGAGCGTGAAAACTGTGCCGCAAGGCTACGAGTGGACCGTGGAGCGCTTTGGTCGCTTCACCGTCACCCTCAGCCCCGGCCTGCATTTCATCATGCCGTTTTTCGATCAAATCGGCCGTAAGCTCAGCGTCATGGAGCAGGTGCTGGACATTCCTGCGCAGGATGTCATCTCGCGTGACAACGCCATGGTGCGTATCGATGCGGTGTGCTTCTACCAAGTCATTGACACCCCACGCGCTGCCTATGAAGTGCAGGGCTTGGGCTATGCCATTCAAAACTTGGCCATGACCAATATGCGTACCGTGATCGGCTCGCTTGATCTCGATGAGATGCTCTCGCAGCGTGATCAAATCAATGGCCGTTTGCTGGCAGCGATTGACCAAGCGACGAGTCCATGGGGTATCAAAATCACCCGTGTGGAGATTAAAGACATCACGCCGCCAGCCGACTTGGTCAATGCCATGGCCTCGCAAATGAAGGCTGAGCGTATGAAGCGTGCTTCGATTTTGGAAGCTGAAGGTCGCCGCCAAGCGGAGATTTTGGAAGCCGAAGGCGAGAAGCAGGGTCAGATTTTGAAAGCCGAAGGCGCGCGTGAAGCTGCGTTCTTGGAAGCCGAAGCGCGTGAGCGTGCGGCACAGGCTGAAGCGAATGCCACGGCTGCCGTGTCTGATGCGATTAGCAAAGGCAACATTCAAGCCTTGAACTACTTTATCGCGCAGAAATACGTGGCCGCGTTTGGTGCGGTTGCGGCATCGACAAATACAAAAGTCATCATGATGCCAATTGAAGCCACGCAGTTGGTGGGTAGTGTTGGCGGCATGGCCGAGTTGTTAAAGGCTGTGCGTGACGACAAGGCATAAGCCATGACAGCCACAGGATGGTGGATTATTGCACTGGTGCTGGCACTCAGCGAGTTGCTTTCGGGCTCGCTGTTTCTGCTCATGCTAGCGCTTGCTGGTGGTCTAACGGCGCTAGCGGTACATGCTGGCCTAGGCGAATGGCAATATCAGGCGGCGCTGTTTTCGCTGCTGTCGGTGTTGCTTTGCTTTGCCTGGGCGAAGCGCCGCGCGGCGAAAGCAGAGCTTGCGCCAACCGGCTTAAACAGAGGTGTAAAACGCTGGGTTGGTCGTGAGATAGTGCTGACCGAGCCCATCGTGCAGGGCCGTGCTCGTGCCGCCATGGACGATACATTTTGGACGCTAAGCGGCCCTGACTTACCCGCTGGTACACGCGTTCGCGTTAGTGCCGTGCAAGGTAATACCTTGGTGGTGGAGTCTATTTCGCAGTAGTCGCTCAGGCTCTGGTCATCGGGGGTAACGATGGCCATGCGAGCTGGCATATCCTTTGCTACTGCAAGATGTAACTCGACGTGTTATGTCAGTTTTGTAGGTGGCGATTGTCTCGCCGCCGCTATAGGGAAAGCCATAATGTTCGTACTCGAACCCGCCTACGATGAAATGCACGATGCCCAAGGCCTGGTTCGTCCGCATTACCGCCACTATGCCGACTGGCTGAGCAAACACCCCAGCGAAGAGCTTGCGCAGAAGCGCCAAGAAGCTGATCTGCTGTTTCGCCGCGTGGGCATTACCTTTGCGGTCTATGGCGATGAGTCTGGCGCTGAGCGGCTTATCCCGTTTGATGCCATTCCGCGCATGATTCCGGCCAGCGAATGGACGGTGCTAGAGCGCGGCCTGCGCCAACGCGCATTGGCTCTGAATCAATTTCTACACGATATCTATCATGAGCAGCACATTCTCAAGGCGGGGATCATCCCGAAAGATGTGGTGCTAGGTAATGCGGACTATCAGGCCATGATGGTCGGTGTGACGCTGCCTAACCAAGTGTATGCGCATATTGCGGGCATCGATCTGATTAGGCACCAAAACGGTGCGTATTACGTGCTCGAAGATAATCTCCGCACCCCCAGCGGCGTGTCTTACATGCTGGAAAATCGCAAGATGATGATGCGACTTTTCCCGGAGCTGTTTGCTAGCCATGCCGTGGCTCCGGTCGATCATTATCCCGCCATGCTGCTACGCACGCTGCGTGATGCTTCGCCGCAAACGAGCAACACCCCGACGGTGGTTGTGCTGACTCCTGGACGCTATAACTCAGCCTATTTTGAGCATGCATTTATCGCCCAGCAAATGGGTGTGGAGTTGGTTGAAGGCCAAGACCTCTTTGTCCGCGATGGCTGGGTGTGGATGCGTACCACCTCAGGGCCGCAAAAAGTTGATGTCATCTATCGCCGCCTTGATGATGCCTTTCTCGATCCGCTGGCGTTTAATCCTGACTCAGCACTTGGCGTGTCTGGCCTAATGTCGGTCTATCGTGCCGGCCGCGTAGCCGTTATCAATGCCGTGGGTACCGGTGTGGCTGACGATAAATCTATCTATCCCTATGTGCCTGACATGATTCGCTTCTACTTGAGCGAAGAACCGATTTTGCAGAATGTGCCAACGTGGCTGCTGCGCAACCCCGATGACCTGAGCTACGTGCTCGATCACTTGCCGGAATTGGTGGTGAAAGAGGTACACGGCTCCGGCGGCTACGGCATGCTGATTGGGCCGACGAGCAGCAAGGCCGAAATTGAAGCCTATCGACTACGTATTCTAGCCAATCCTGCCGAATTTATTGCACAACCGACCTTGTCATTGTCGACGTGCCCGACCTTTGTTGATAGCGGTGTGGCGCCACGCCATCTGGATTTACGACCATTTGTGCTGTCTGGCAAAGAGGTGGTGATTGTGCCTGGTGGGTTGACACGAGTCGCCCTCAAGGAGAATTCCTTAGTGGTGAATTCGTCTCAGGGCGGCGGCACGAAAGATACCTGGATTGTTGACGACGCCTCGGAGGCCACATGTTAAGTCGTACTGCCTCAAGTTTATTTTGGATGGGCCGCTACATGGAGCGTGCCGAAAACTTAGCGCGCTTGCTGGATGTCAGTCAGCAGTTGGCGTTGATGCCGGGTGCCAGTAGCGATGTCATCGCAATGCCGCTGGAGGCCATTGATCAACGCGCCCTATTTGAGACGACAGGTAAGCCCATAAGTTCCGATGAGATTGCTTACTTTCTGATGCTCCACGAGGACAGCCCATCAAGCATCATGACCTCATTGCGTCAAGCGCGCGCCAACGCTCATGTAGTGCGCGGCACCATTACCAGTGAGTTGTGGGAGTCGCTCAATGCCACATGGCTTGAGATGCGTTTGAATACACGGGCGAAAATTCGCAGTCTTGGTCAGGCGCGATTTTTAGAGTGGGTGAAAGAGCGCTCGCATATATATCGCGGCATATTAATTGGTACCAGTCAGCGCAACGATGCGTACTTGTTTGCACGCTTGGGCACCGACCTTGAGCGCGCCGATAACACCACGCGGCTGTTTCGTTACCACCTTGAAGCGTTTGCCGCACCTGATCAAACGGGTCGCTCATCATATTACGCGTGGGCGGCCTTGCTAAGAGCACTGTCTGCGTATGAGGCCTATCGCGACACGTATAGCGACAGTCTGATGGTTAATCGTATCGGTGAAATGCTGCTGATGCGTGAGGACTTACCGCGCTCGTTATTGGCGTGTTTTAGCAATATTGCACAGACCTTAGAGCGCATCAATGGTGAGCAGAGTCGTGAGGTGCGCCGCCGTGTGGCACAAGTTCAGGTGCAACTTCGTTATGGCAGTTGGGATAATGACTTTGCCCAAGATGCAGTAGCGAAGCTCGACGACTTATTGATTCAAATCAGTGAGGTCGGTGAGGCCATTGAGCAAGCCTATTGGGCCGCCGATGTAGCGGTGGATGCTGAAGTCGATGCGCCTGGCGAGACTGATGTGGATGTCGATGTGGCCGCTGTTAGTGCGGCCTCATCGAGTCAAACACAGAGCAGCACTTAGTGCGTGGTCGCGCGTCGTAGCACATCAAATAGGCTGGTGGCCTGATTCTGCGCAGGAATGGCCCCAGCCGCTATTAACTCCGCATGCAGTTTAGGTAAGTGCCAGCATGGTGCGGTTGGCATGAGGTGATGCTCTAAGTGGTAGTGCTCGTAGTGCGGTGCAAACAGCAGCCTTTCAAACCAATTGGCCGAGGTGCTGCGCGCGTGCAGCAAAGGATTTTTGCTGAGCGAGTCGGCGACCACGGCGTGATCGGCAATCTGACGAATGCGCATGCAGAGCTGCAGTACAAACACAAAAGCAATCACCCATAAGCCATAGAGCCAGCCATTGCCGAGTGCATAGAGCACGCCCCAGATGGCGAACTGCCAGATGATAGCGATGTGGCCATTGTTTTTGATGAACGTGCGGGCGTAGCCCATGACACCTTGTGGTGCTGGCGATAGGCGTTCGACCTTGCCGGTTAATTCATACTTCCAATAGCCCGCGTACATACCCAACAAGCCGATGATGGACTTGATGCCGGTTTGCCCGCTGATGTCTCTAAAGAGTTTGCGCAGCAAGCTGCCTGGCCTGACCGGGTAGTGCTCGGTCATGATGCGATCGGGGTCATCCATGGTGCCGGCTAAACGGTGGTGTGCCATGTGGTAGGCGCGATAGCTCGGCATGCTTTGCAAAATCGGCAGGGCGGTGAGGTATTCGCCGACCCATTCATTCAAGGATGGCGTGGCAAATAAGGAGCGATGTGCTGTTTCATGTTGCAGGATAGCAAATCCCGCCATGGCGCTGGCGAGCAGCAGCACGCTGAGCGCATAGGTCAGCGGATGTGGCCAGGCTAGGCTGATGGCGAAACCGGCGATAAGCAAAGCCCAATCTTTAGCGACCTCTAGCGCGCCGCGCCAGTTGGATTTTTGGTTGAGCTCAGCGCGGCGCGCTGGGCTGAGGCTATAGGTGCTCATAGAAAGTCTCACGGTGTGCTGACGATGCATTTATATTACTTATAAAATCACCACTAAGCAATTACTGTAATGAGTCGAAATGATTTGCTGCAATATTGCTCGTGGGCAAGCGAGGGCGAGTTTCAGGCTCTATAATAGAAATACGCCTTATGTGTTTGGCTCGGCCGCGTATCGCGCGAGTCATTTATGAATTGTTGTGAGTCTTTTGAGACTGCTTTTGGAGTGTCGTCATGTCGTCTTTCCCAGCATCAGCTACTTCGCTAGCGTCTGTGCCTAACCGGCAGCAGCGCATTGCTGATGCGGTCGTGCAGGAGTTAAGCCCTAGCCATCTAGAAGTGATTAACGAGTCGCATCAACATGGCGGCCCCGGCACCGAGACGCATTACAAACTCATTGCAGTGAGCGCAGCCTTTGAAGGTTTGCGTGCCGTGGCGCGGCACCAGCGTATTTATGCGTTGACTGAGGCTGAGCGCGCCGGCGGACTGCATGCGCTGGCCTTGCACCTATATACCCCAAGCGAATGGGCGCTGGTTGAGGCCGCGCCCGATAGCCCCGCTTGTCGCGGAGGCAGTCAATGAGCGAGGCGTGGATTCAGGCGCGTCAAGCCACTGCTGAGCCAGTGGTGGTGGCGGCACTTTATCATTTTGCCGAT
>JBDSQT010000224.1:0-7180 GCA_039929665.1 Paraperlucidibaca sp. | reverse complement strand
CTGCTCACGCATCGCGCGATCAAGGCAATTTTGCACAACACCACTTACGACCCGAAAGTGCCGTGGGATCAGTTGGGCATGCAATGTTCCGCCACCGAGCGCCGTGCCGATGAAGCCACGCGCGATGTGATGGCGTGGCTGAAGTGTGAATACATGCAAGACCGTGTTGGCGAAGACTTCGATGGCGTGATCGCGGCCGTGACCGCGTTTGGCTTCTTCGTTGAGCTCAAAGAGGTCTTCGTTGAAGGTCTGGTGCACATCAGCCAGCTGCGCGACGACTACTACCAGTTCGACAGCACCTTCCATCGTTTAGTGGGCGAGCGCACGGGCAAGCGCTTTGCCATTGGCGAGTCGGTGCGTATTAAAGTGGCGTCGGTGAATCTCGACGAGCGCAAGATGGACTTTGAGTTGCTCACCGGCGGCGTTACTGGCAAGCGCTCATTGCGTGATCGACTGCGCGAAGGCGATCTGCCTGACTCAGGTAAAGCTGCGCCGAAGCAAAGCTCAGGCGCGAAAGCGGGTGGCAAGCCATCGGCTAAGTCGGATGGCCAGCCAGATGCGGGTGGCGAGAAGCCTGCTAAGCGCACAGGAGCAAGGTCTGGCTCATCGAAGCCGCGCACTCGCAAACGCTAAGCGTGCGCTCGGTGCTTGAGTCAGCAGATTGCTACTAGAGATGATTGATTAAGAGTTCGTTATGTCGAAAATGTCCTGGATCTATGGCCTGCACACCGTGCAGGCGCTATTGGAAAACGAGCCTGAGCGGGTGCTTGAGCTACAAGCACTGAGCACGCGCGAAGATGCACGCTTAAATCCCATCGTACAGTTGGCGCGTCAGTGCGGCATAGCCGTGGCTTTTCGTGAGCGCGCGGCGCTCGATCAACTCGCTGACGGTGGGCGACATCAGGGCGTATTAGCGCGCGTCCGTGAGCGTCAACCTGGCGATGATAATGACCTCGCCGCATTGCTCGATGGCCTGACCGAGCCGGCGTTGCTGCTGGTGCTCGACGCCGTTACTGACCCGCATAATTTAGGCGCGTGCCTGCGTACTGCTGAGGCGGCAGGTGTACATGCTGTGGTGGCCCCGCGCGATAAAGCCGCTGGCTTAACGCCGGTAGTGCGCAAAGTCGCCTGTGGCGCTGCAGAGCTGGTGCCATTCATGCAAGTGACCAACCTCGCACGCACGCTGAAGCAGCTCAAAGAGGCTGGCGTTTGGGTGATCGGAACGAGCTTAGAAGATGGCGCCAAACCGTTTTACGAAACTGACCTGAAGGTCCCGGTTGCTATCGTCATGGGTGCAGAGGGCAGTGGTTTGCGTCGCCTAACCGCTGAACTTTGCGATCATCTAGCCTACATTCCCATGGCTGGTCAGATCGAAAGCTTAAACGTCAGTGTTGCGACAGGCGTGGCCTTGTTTGAGGCCGTGCGTCAGCGTAAGTCATAACCGGAGCTCTCCCATTTTTTGCTGCGCCGGCCATCGTGCTGCTGCTGCTGCTGCGCAATAGCAAAAGACAATTTACCTATATAGGAGTCGTGCCATGAATCAACCAACCTCAGCTGATGAGTCCGAACATAAGCTCAGCTTGCGGCAGCTAACCTTCGACGACTACAACGATTTAAAAGCCATCATGGATAAAGTCTATCCGGTGATGGGCGGTACGTTTGTGCTGCCAGAGAAAAAATTTCGTGCCCAGTTAAAGGTCTTTCCTGAAGGCCAGATTTGTATTGAAGATCATGGGGTTGTCGTTGCTGCTGCGTTTGCCATCATCGTCGACTATGACAAATTTGGTGATCATCACACCTATAATGAAATCACCGGCAATGCGTATTTGACCACGCATGATCCACTCGGCGATGTGCTCTATGGCGTCGACGTATTCGTCTCACCTGACTACCACGGCATGCGCCTCGGTCGTCGCCTCTATGAGGCACGCAAAGAGCTCTGCCAAAGCTTGAACTTGAAAAGTATTGTTGCCGGTGGGCGAATTCCAAAATACAAAGACTATGCCCATGAAATGTCGCCACAAACCTATATTGAGCAAGTCAAACGTAAGGAAATTTACGATCCTATTTTGACTTTTCAGATATCCAATGAGTTTGAGGTCAAGCGCGTTCTTAAGAACTACTTGCCCGAAGATAAAGAGTCGCATGGCTTCGCGACGCTGTTGGAATGGAACAACCTCTATTACGATCCAAGTAAGACGCCGCTGATTGGCGCGACCCGCAGCACCGCGCGAATCGGTTGCGTGCAATGGGAAATGCGCCCATTAAAGTCGGTTGAAGAATTGATTCAGCAAGTCGAGTTTTTTGTCGATGCGCTGTCGGACTACCAGTGTGATTTAGCGCTCTTTCCCGAGTTCTTTAACGCGCCGCTGATGGGCATTGAAAGTCACGCCAACTCGATTGAGGCGGTGAAGGCGCTGGCCCTGTTTAGCCCTGAAATTATTGAGGCTATTTCTAAACTGGCCGTGTCGTACAACATCAATATTATCGCGGGCTCCTTGCCGGTCATGGAAGATGATGAGCTGGTCAACGTGGCGTATCTCTGCCGCCGCGATGGCACCATCGAAGCGCAGCAAAAAATTCATCCAACGCCATATGAAAAACGCGCGTGGATTATGCAGGGCGGCAATGAGCTGAAAGTCTTTGATACCGACTTCGGTAAAATCGGCGTACTCATTTGCTATGACGTCGAGTTCCCCGAATTGGCGCGGCTGCAGTCTGAAGAAGGTATGCAAATACTCTTCGTGCCATTCTGGACAGATACCAAGAATGGCTATC
This sequence comes from Paraperlucidibaca sp., assembly GCA_039929665.1. Classification (GTDB taxonomy): domain Bacteria; phylum Pseudomonadota; class Gammaproteobacteria; order Pseudomonadales; family Moraxellaceae; genus Perlucidibaca. The sequence goes on along the minus strand of JBDSQT010000224.1, from coordinate 4,402 downwards.
TGCGAGTGCGTTGCTGTGCACAGGCGCGTGCCATTGAAAACGAATGCTATGTCGCCATTGCCGGCAGTGTTGGCAACTTGCCAAAAGTCGATGGCGCAGACATTCAGTATGCTCAGTCGGCGGTGTTTTCGCCCTCTGACTTTGCCTTCCCGCACGATGCAATAATGGCAGAGACCACGCCAAATACCGAGATGACGCTGATTGTCGACCTCGACCTCGATAAGTTGAAAAAGCTGCAAAACGAGGGCTCTGTGCGTAACTATCTTGATCGCCGCAGAGATCTCTACAAAATCCAGTGGACGGGTAAGTAAGCTGGCGTGCGCTAGTTATTGGCCATGCGCCTATATTGCCGCTTGAAATTTAGGCGCGCGTCCTATACTCTCGCGCGTCCTTCAACTGGGCTTGGTCTCAGTTGAGGTCGCGAGACATTTACTAGCGCCTGCGGGCGCGGTGAAACACTCGCACTCCTTGCTCTGCCGGCTGTCGGCGGGGCTGACTAATCCGTAAGGAGCACAATACGATGCGTCATTATGAAGTCGTGTTCTTGGTGCACCCCGATCAAAGCGAGCAAGTGCCCGCCATGGTCGAGCGTTACACCGGGATCGTGAAAGATGCAGGCGGTAGCATTCACCGTCTGGAAGATTGGGGTCGCCGTCAACTGGCTTACCCAATCAACAAAATCCATAAAGCCCACTACATCCTGCTCAATATTGAGTGCTCGGATGTGGCGCGTGTGGAATTGGAAGAAGCCTTCCGTTACAACGATGCCGTGATCCGCAGTTTGATCATCCGTCGTGAAGAAGCCTTCACCGAAGAATCTATCCTTGCCAAAGGCGCAGAAGAGAAGCGTGCTCGTAAAGCTGCTCGTGCTGAAGAAGGAACAGATTCGTCGGCGTCTGCTGACTGATTCGCGGAGCGATCTGCGTGGAGCAAAACCTGCTCCGGTTTAGCGGGGTGATTGAAAAAATCTACCCACGCCGTATGAGCCCTGCGGGCGTTGCGCATCAAGATTTCTTAATGCGACATCGCTCGAAACAAACAGAGGCAGGTGCGGCGCGCGAAGTTCACTTAGTGCTGAAGGTCCATGTGGCCGATGACACAGTGAATAGCCTAATGGCCTTTGGCCTTGGCGACCGACTGGTAGCGATGGGTTTTTTGGCAACAGCCAGCCACCGTGACCAAGAGCAACTGGTGCTGCACGCGCAGTCACTGCATAGACAGGATTAAGGAGAAGAAACCATGGCGCGTTTCTACCGTCGTCGTAAGTTCTGCCGTTTCACGGCCGACAAAGTCACCTACATCGATTACAAAGATGTAGAGACACTGAAGCAATTCATCACGGAAAACGGCAAGATTGTTCCTAGCCGTATCACCGGTACTAAGGCTCGTTACCAGCGTCAGCTAACTCTTGCTATCAAGCAAGCGCGCTTCCTGGCCCTGATGCCTTACACCGATAACCACATCTAAGGCTGGGGTGCGTGATGCAAGTTATTCTTTTAGAAAAAATTAAAGGCCTTGGCGCATTAGGCTCCAAAGTTGATGTTAAGCCCGGTTTTGGTCGCAATTTCCTGATTCCTCAAGGTAAAGCGCTGCCAGCTACGGCAAAAAACTTGGCTAACTTCGAAGTTCGTCGTGCTGAGTTAGAGAGTCAAGAAGCTGAAGTATTGGCCGCGGCCAATGCACGTGCAGCTGCCTTGGCAGAATTGGTTGTCACCATCGCCTCGAAAGCTGGCGATGAGGGCAAACTGTTCGGCTCGATCGGCAACCGCGACATCGCTGATGCGGCTACTGCTGCTGGCGTTGCTGTGGACAAAACTGAAGTTCGTTTGCCAGAAGGCCCGCTGCGTCATACCGGCGAGTTCGAAATTGCTGTGTATGTGCATAGCGATGTGGCAGCGACACTGAAGCTGGTGATTACGGCCGAATAAGCCTAAACACCGAATTCAGTTTAGCTTCAACAAAGGGCGCTGGGGGTAACTCCAGCGCCCTTTGTGCTTTTCGATTGGCGTTAGCAAGCGCTAACCGTTAGCCCTGATGCGGCTGCGCAAAGTCTGCGCGGCTAAGTAATCGAGTAAGCAATATTATTGCGCAGCGCTTGGTCATCGTCGGCTTTGCGCCTAAGCTTACGGCACTGTCTGATGTGATGTGCCCGATGAATATTCCGCAAAAACCCACCGAAGATGCTGCGCTATCCGCGTTAAAGCTCCCACCGCATTCGCTAGAGGCCGAACAGGCTGTACTTGGCGGCTTATTGCTCGATGATCAAGCCTGGGACCGTGTTTCGGATCGTGTTGGCGAGACCGATTTTTATCGACGCGACCACCGGCTGATCTTCAAGGCGATTACGCTACTAGCCACTGAAGGTAGTCCACGCGATGCATTGACGATTGCTGAGACGCTAACGCGTTTGGGTGAGCTGGAAAATGCTGGCGGCATGGCCTATTTGGGCGAGTTAGTGCGTAACACGCCATCGGCAACGAATATCGCGGCCTATGGCGATATCGTGCGTGAGCGCTCGGTGCTGCGACAGCTAATTCGTATCAGTAATGAAGTCTCGGACTCAGCATTTTTGCCGCAGGGCGCGAGCGCGCAGGCCATCCTTGATGAAGCCGAGCGCAAGATTTTCGCTATCGCTGAGCAAAGCCAAAAAGGCGGTGGGCCGCAACCACTGAAGCCGCTGCTAACGAAAGCTCTTGATCGCATCGATGCCTTGTTTCAATCCGATAACGCTATTACTGGCTTGAGCACAGGCTTTAGTGATCTTGACGACCGGACCTCAGGTCTGCAACGCAGCGATTTGGTGATTGTCGCGGCGCGTCCATCGATGGGTAAAACCACCTTCGCGATGAACTTAGTGGAAAACGCCCTGATGCACTCGGACAAGCCCGTGCTGGTTTTCTCCATGGAAATGCCCGCCGAGCAGCTGGTCATGCGGATGCTGTCGTCGCTTGGCCGCATCGATCAGGGTCGCGTGCGTTCGGGCAAGCTCGAAGAAGATGATTGGCCGCGCCTGACGTCGACAATTACCATGCTGGCAGAGCAAAAACTCTTGATCGATGATTCGGCCTCGTTAAGCCCTAACGATGTGCGCACGCGTGCACGCCGTGTGGCGCGAGAGCATGGCGGTATTGGCTTGATCATGGTCGACTACTTGCAGCTCATGCGAGTGCCCGGCTTGGAGAGCAACCGTGTCAGCGAGATTTCGGAAATTTCGCGGAGCCTAAAGGCGCTGGCGAAAGAAATGGAATGCCCTGTGGTTGCGCTCTCGCAGCTCAACCGCTCGCTGGAGCAGCGACCCAACAAGCGCCCGATAATGTCGGATTTGCGCGAATCGGGCGCTATTGAGCAAGATGCCGACGTCATCATGTTTATCTATCGTGACGAAGTCTATAACCCCGAGTCGGCCGACAAGGGCACGGCAGAAATTATTATCGGTAAGCAGCGTAACGGCCCGATTGGCAGTCTGCGTTTAGCCTTCTTGGGCAAATACACGCGCTTTGAAGATTTGGCGCCCGAGTATTATCGCGAAGCGGAGCAGTATTAAGTCATGCGTGAATGTTGGTTAACACTCGATGCCGAGGCGCTCGCACATAATGTGGCGGTGCTGCGCGAGCACATGCCGGAATCCAAGCTCTTGGCGATGGTTAAATCAGATGCCTATGGCCATGGTATGGCGCATATCGCTCGGCTTTTAGCTGACCACGCTGATGGTCTTGGTGTGGCCAGCATGAGTGAGGCGCAGGCGCTGCGTGCTCAGGGTGTGAAGGGCAACATCACCGTGATGGAAGGTGTGTTTACTACCGATGAGTTGATGACGGCGCGCGCACAGTATTTGACCGTAGTGGTGCATAGCCCTGAACAGCTGGACCTGCTGGAGAGTGCTGAAGCCGGGCTGCCGCTGGCGGTTTGGCTGAAAATAAACACCGGCATGAACCGTCTGGGCTTTCGTCCCGCGCAGGCGCTGCTGGCGTGGCGTCGCTTGGGCGCTTGTGCTGGTGTGCATCGCCTGGGCTTGGTGACGCACTTTGCCTGTGCCGATGAGCCGGTGCTGGCCATGACCGATCAGCAGATCGGGCGTTTTCGCGCGCTACAACAAGCACTGGCTGTCGACAAAGGTGCAGCCGTCGCGGGCAGCTTGGCAAACTCCGCTGGCGTGCTGGCATGGCCTGAAGCAGCAGATGAGTGGATGCGCCCAGGCATAGCGCTGTATGGCAGCTCGCCGTTTGCCGATCGCTCAGCCGCAGACTTCGGTTTGCGTCCGGTGATGACTTTCCGTGCTCGCGTGATCAGTGTTTTTACGGTGCCGGCTGGCGAACGCGTGGGGTATGGCGCGAGCTGGCTTGCGGAGCGTAGTACCCGCATTGCCGTGGTCTCTGTTGGCTATGGCGATGGCTACCCGCGC
>JBDSQT010000223.1:0-12136 GCA_039929665.1 Paraperlucidibaca sp. | reverse complement strand
ATGGCGACATGCCACTTAATGCCATCAAGCAAATGCTTAGCGACATCGACTACAACGACTATTTACTAGAGCAATCGGCGACACCGCAAGCGGCTGAGCGACGTATGGAGTCAGTCAATAGCTTCTTAAGCTCGGTGCAGCGGCTCTGGGAAAAGGCTGAGGATGAGGAAGATCGCGATATCGAGGCGGTGATTCGCAAGCTCGTATTGCTCGACCTGCTGGAGCAACAAGCCGAAGAGGATGACAGCGATAAAGTTCAGCTAATGACGCTACACGCCGCCAAGGGCTTGGAGTTTCCGCATGTATTTTTGATCGGCTTGGAAGAAGACTTGCTGCCACACCGAAATAGCATCGAGGCCGACACCATCGAAGAAGAGCGCCGCCTGATGTATGTCGGCATCACGCGCGCCAAAGAAACGCTAACGCTGACCTATTCCGCTAAGCGCAAATCGGCGGGTGAAATGCTAGCGACTACGCCCAGCCGCTTTCTCGATGAGTTACCCAGTGACGACGTCGACTGGGAAGGTAAAACCAGTGGCCGTAGCAGCGAGCAAAAGCAGGCGATTGGCCGTGCACATTTGACCAACTTGCGCGACCTCTTAGGCTAAAACTAAGCGCCAGATAATGTACCCACTGAGCTGCCTCGGCCGCAAAATCGACGACACAAAAAAGCCGCCTCATCGGGCGGCTTTTTTATTACTGCGAAGTCTTACTTCGATTTCGCAATCATCACATCAACAGCCGCGATGATTTCGTCATCGGAGCAGGTACCGCAACCGCCTTTCGGTGGCATGCTGCGAATGCCTTCGATGCCGTGCTTGTGTAAGGTAGCGACACCTTGTGCAATACGCGGAGCCCATTGGGCTTTGTTACCAATCACTGGGGCACCCATAACGCCAGCAACATGGCAGCCGCCGCAGACCGCTGAAACGATTTCATCGCCGGTGCGTGGACCTGCAGCTACTGCTGGTGCGGCAGCGGCAGCACAGGCGTCACCTTCGTAACACACCGTACCGGCCATGTTGATGCGCTCGATGGTCGCGCGCTCGCTAAATAAGCCGCGCTCGCCCAAGGGATATTCAGAGATTTCTTTGGTCGATTTCGCTTGTGCTGCCATCGACAACACCAAACCAACACCAGCCAGCATCAATGCAATTTTTTTCACGTCAACCTCACTTGGGCAAAGCGGTAGGCCATTAGCACTACCGAAACGGGAAAAGTATACCTGCAATCATTGTGCGCCAAAAGCTTTTGTGGCCCAGCTAAACAGATGCTGGTCATCGATTAATAGGTGTAGTTCATGCCTAAGGTCAGCTCATACTGGCGCATATCGAGCGTAATTTCTTGATCGCCGCTATCGATGCCCGCATCAACTTGGTTGCCACTGAGCAGCTGCACATTGCTCAACGGGTTACGGCCACGCACTGGTGTAGCGTCGGCATACATCATGCTCAGATCAAAGCCCCAGCGCGGCGTAGCCTGCCAGTTCGCGCCCAGCGTGTAGTGCTGCTCAACTACGCCTGGCGCGAGTATGTTTAGCGTCACCTCACTTGCGGGGATGGGCTGCGAGTCTGGCTGGCTATAACCGGCACGCCATTTCCAGTCGCCCTGCATGTACTGGTAGCCAAATTTGTAGATATTCATGTCCTGCCAACCAAAGCCTGGACCCGTATCGGCACCTAAGCAGCTCGGGCTAGGCTGGCTTGAGCCTAGCAATCGCGGCAATGCGCATTGACTGACAAAGGCCTGCGGGTTCAATGGCCGGCCCACCGAGGCCACTTCATTAAACGAAATATGTTGGTAGTCGAGCAGCAAGCGATGCTGTGGATGGGGCTGCCAAGCAAGGCCCATATTCCACGTTGATGGAATATCGAAGTCGCCTTGCTCGGCAAACAGGCCGGCATACTCCTTAAACTTGGTCATATGGATGCGCGACTGCCATGAGGCGCCGAAATCTAGACCCGGCGTTAGCGTGGCCAACAGGCCGATGCGCCCGCCACCGCCATAGGAAAAGCTGCTGCCATTATCAGTGACTTTGTCTGGCTCATTGGAGAAGGGCGCAAAAGCACTAAGACCCTTGGCTTCAAAGCGCTGCGCGGCAAAAATCGGGGAAATGCCAAACGACAAGCGGTCATTGACGTTAATAGCCAGTGTAGGCACAACAAAGAGCTGGATTAAATCCACTGATGCCGTGCCATTACCATTGCCGCAAAAGCCCAGTAGATCGGGATTGTTGGCCAGCTTCGCGCCGCCACCGAAAGCACCTTGGCAGCGGCTGGAAACAGGCAAATTACCCGCAAGACCAAATAGAGAGCCCACTACGCCGTTATTGGCGGCATTGACGCCAAAGAACGTTGCATTGCTTTCGCCCTGTTTATAGACCGTGTTCAAACCACCATTGCCATAGACCGAAAACCCCGCCGAGAGCGTATCGTTGATCGGTCCGGCTATGGCAAAGCCGGGAATCGCAAAAATATTGTGACTGCTTTTCACCGTACCGGCATCCGTCGCGAAGATACCCAGACCGTTAGCATTTGGCGCCGTGGCTTCGTATTGGCGCAATGGCACAAATAGGCTGAGATTGGCATCCCAGCGCAGGCTGTTTAGGCGACCTATGCCCGCGGGATTGATGGTCGCTATCAGCGCGTCATCGCTGGTCGCTGTGCCAGCGCCACCCTGGGCGCGCTGAGAGGCGCTATAGCCATGGGCGAAATAGCCATTGGTGGCAAACGCTGCCGTACTAACCACACTTAATACGACTGCTAATACTCGTTTCATCAGCGACTTCCTAACCGGCCAAAACGGCACAAGGTTTCTTAATGGCGCGGATGATTGGCATTTTTTCGGTCGCTGTAAAATACTTTGATGCCATGAGCTCATAAGTAAACGCTATAAGGCCGAGTAAACCCATGCGCTAGCGTGGACGCACTCCATGGCAATCGTTATGATGCGCAGCCTTAAGTCAGCAGGCTTAAGATTTATTGTCTCGCTATGCGCCCGTAGCTCAGCTGGATAGAGTATCGGTTTCCGAAACCGGTGGTCGTGGGTTCGAATCCCGCCGGGCGCACCATTCTTCCTGCTAGCGGTGGAGTGTTATATGGAATCTCTGCTGCTTATTCCAACCTGCCTCTTGCTTGGCTTCATTGTCGCGCGCGTGGCCTCGCCACCTAAAGACATGGTCCCAGCCCTGAACTGGTGGGTCATTCAAGTCGCACTGCCAGCCCTCGTGCTGGAGCTCATTCCGCGCTTGAGCTTCACTATTGATTTGTGGTTTTTGATCGTCTCACAATGGCTGGTGTTCATTGGTGCAGCCATTGTGATGCAGCTTATCGGTAGCTGGCTGGGATGGTCACGCGCGCGCATTGGCGTGCTTATTTTAGTCTGCGGCCTCGGCAATACGTCGTTTATTGGCTACCCCATGCTTGAGGCATTACGCGGACGCGAAGGCCTCGCCTTAGGCGTCGTCGCCGACCAGCTCGGTTGCTTCATTATGCTTAGCGTTGGTGGCGTGCTAGTGACTGCGGTCTATGGCGGTGCAGCGACCAGCGCCTCAGTTATCGCCAAAAAAATCCTGCTTTTCCCCGCATTTATTGCACTTATTATTGGTCTCGTTGTCGGGCAGCTTGGCGGATGGCCAGAGCAGATCGATAGCATTTTAGCGCGCATAGGCGCCACGCTCACGCCATTGGCATTATTTTCCGTGGGCCTGCGCCTGCGCCTATCACTATATAAATACCAGCTCGCCCCAGTGGCCATTGGTTTAAGTTGGAAACTGCTGCTAGCACCTTTAGTGATGTTCGGCCTAGGTAGCGCCCTGGCTGTTTCCAGTGCTGTGCTCAGCATTGCGGTCTTGCAGGCCGCCATGGCACCGATGATTTCTGCCGCAATATTGGCCGAGCAACACGATTTAGAGCCCGACCTCGCCAACGCCATTCTCGGCATTGGCATTATCTTGTCGCTACTAACGGTGACAGCATGGCATGTGCTGCTGCCCTAAGTGCGCTCAGCATAAACAAACACCCGCTCAGCCCAGACACTCCTTAGACAAACGCTACCGTTGAGCGTGAATTGGCGCAGCTCATCGGATGCGCATTTGTCTAACTTGCCTTGCGCCTACCTAGTGCCCAGTATTTCCCGACTTGTGTCAGGATTACAAAATAATGAAAAACATTACAAAAAATAAACTTGTGCCGCTATTTCTCGTTGGCACCTCGCTCGTACTTGCAGCCTGTGGCGGCAGCTCTAGCAGCGGAGACAGTAATGGCGGTAGTAATGGCGGCAGCGCTAGCGCCCGCGAAACCGGCCGAGCCAATATCTCCGAACCCGACTGTAGCACCGAGGATTGTGCACAGGTTGGCGGCTTTACTACGCCATTCGTAGAACCGTTTGGCCCGACAACCATGAAAACCATGGCGCAAGAAGCTGCCAATGAAGAGGCCACGGATGCCAACAGCGATATGCTCAGCGGCCTGCTCGACTCCATGGGCCTACTGACCTCAAAAGGCAACCTGAAAAATCCAGTAAAAATGGTGCCACAAGACGATCGCTGCCTCCGCAATGCCGATGGCCGACCCACCGAATGTAAGCCAACCGCTGGCTCGATCGCGCTGCTCGAAGATAACCGCGTACTGTATTTCAACGCACTCGAAGGTACCGAAGACACCGAGTTTTCCATCTTTTTTGAAGCCGGCGCGGTGGTCACCAATGACCAAACTCGTGTGATGAGCCTGCGCGGCCGGCGAGCAGGCTGGATGCAACCCTCACCTGTCGATGGCGGCGCGAACCCTGATGGCGCTAACTCAACCGTGCTTTTGCCCGGAGGCCTGACCGATACCTCTTCAAAGCGCAGCAATAATGACGGTGCGCTGTTCTGCGCAGACTTAGAAATGCTTGCCGATGGCCGCATCATGGCGGTAGGCGGCACCGACTATTACTTCGAGCCGGGTCTCGATGGCCCCATTGCTCTTGGTGTCTCTGAGCTTGAAGGCATCAAAAACGCGCGTATTTTCAACCCCGCTAACAATCGCTGGTCGAAAACTGGCGACATGAAAAATGGCCGCTGGTACCCATCGCTGACGACACTGGCCAATGGCAATATTCTTGTCACCTCAGGTGTAACCAAGCTGATCAAGCCAATTTACCCCGAAAACCCCTTAACCTCAGGCCGTAATGTCACCGAATCGGAAACCTACGACTTTAGCTGTGGCACTTGGTCAAGCAACGGCGGTGGCGGCGAGCGCTCATTACCACTCTATCCACGCCAACATTTACTGCCCAATGGCCAAGTGCTCTATAACGCCGCAGGCCAAGCCTTTAACCCATTCGGCCAGTCTTACGATCAAGCCCTATGGAATATTGTTGCCGCTTACAGCCCCGACACCCATAAATGGACAGACCTTGGCTACGCCGGCCTGCCATTACGCCTTAATAAAATAGGTCTAGAACGCATAGGCTCAGCGCTTAATGTCACCAACCCCGATGCCGCAGCCGATATTCAATCGACACTTACTGGCTTACTTGGCAGCCTGATGGAAGACCCCGTGGCCGCCCTCAGCCCACTCACTGACGCCCTCAGTGGCGACCCATCCGGCACGCTGATGAACACTATCGGAGCCGGTTTCCGTGGCTCCACCTTCTCAATTCAAATGCCACTCAAAGCTAATGACCAAGGCCGTTATGACCATGCCGAATTTCTGACCGGCGGTGGTGTCTTGGGCTTGATTACAGTCGATAGCCCCGGCTCCTACTTCCCCACAGACTTGTCGCGTATCGACCGCATTAACATCGCTGCAGACGACAGCATGCAGTACGAATCACGCGCTACCGGCAATATGACAGTGCCCCGTTGGTACGGTACCGGCGTACTGCTGCCAACCGGCAACGTCATGGTATTTTCTGGCGCTGACCGCGACGAAGTGGTCCTGCCCGGCTTGGGCGGCCCCATCATGAAATCAGAAATGTTCGATCCAGCCACTGAGACATGGACTGCGATGGCTACCGCACATAATCCACGCACCTACCACAACACCGCCATGTTGCTGCCCGATGGTCGCATCCTGATTGGTGGCCACTCACCAATCAACACGGCCTATGCGTTCTCGATCAATATTCCTGGTCTGTCACCCAACGATGGTCGTGACCCCAGCTTTGAGATTTATAGCCCGCCCTATGTCTTTGGCCCACGCCCAAGCATTACTAGCGCGCCGAGCCGTGCAACACACGGCGACAACCTAAGCATTGGTGTAGCCAATGCGGACAAGGTGGTTGATGTGGTGTTAGTGAAGCGCACCACGCTCACGCACATTGTCGATGGTGATCAACGCACTGTGTCGCTGCCGTTCACACGCTCAGGCAAAACGCTGACAGCCCGCATGCCAACACAGAAAGCCGTGACACCAGCAGGCGCTTACATGGTCTTCGTGATCACCGAAAACGCTAAAGGTGAGCGTATTCCATCAGAGTCGACCTCACTGCGCGTGACCTCGCCCGAAACCACCAACCCTGTTTGCAAAGCGCAACCAGCCGTCGCGCAACGATGAGTCATTTGCATTCATTAACTCGGTCAGGCTCACTCCTGGCCGTTGTTGTTTTCACTAGCCTATGTAGTCTTAATGCGTGGTCGCACTCGGCGCACGGCGAAGATCGCCGCGCCAGTCTCGATGCGCTGCCCAGCGCCCTACAAGGCGTCACCGTGCAGCTTGTTGACACCTTGGGCGCCCAACTCGTGGTGGATAACAAAACCACTAAGCCCTTGGTAATTTTAGCCAGCGATGGCCAGCCGTTTTTACGCATCAGTAGCATCGGCGTTGATGCCAATGTGCGTCATCAAACGTGGCTGGATAGCTACTTGCCTGGCGGTCTGCCTCATCGTGAAACCGTCGCAGGTGAGGGCAATACGCCTGACTGGCGCATGGTGCGAAAAGCATCGCATTGGGGCTGGTTTGATGAGCGTTTAAAAGTCGAGCAGGCCGAAGGCGAGAGCTGGCGTATTCCGGTGCGCTATGGCGATGTCGATACCGCCATCACCGGTAAGTTTGTCGCCGCACTGGCCAATGGTCTGTGGCAGGCGAACTGGCAAAGCGCCCCTAAGCTACCTAAAGGCATCTCGGTTTTGCTCATTCCTGGCCAGCCATTTGGTCTCATGCTAAGCAATAAAACCCAGCAGACAGTTGAGGTCTTGGACGACCAAAAGCAGGCATTTTTGCGGATCAATCGCAAAGGCACCTTTGCTAATACGCACAGCGCGCTGTGGCAGAAAACCGCCGTGCAATCTTCATTGCGCCAAGCACAAACGCAAGCCTGGCAGAAAGTCTCCGACTCGCCGCGCTACACCTGGGTCGAGCCGCGCACACTACCCGCTGCGGACGCGTCGACCAAAACGCTGCAGCGCTGGAGTATCACCCTGCTCATTGATGGCAAACCGACAACGCTAGCGGGCAAAAGTCGTTGGGTGAAAGCGCCTAAACGCAATACCGCGCCGACGACCACGCAGTACCAATAAGACACCGCAATCAGCCCTAAGCTGCTTGCAGCAGCTGCACTACCAATGGCTCAAGCTTGGTCAGCCCATAGCGACGACCTTCGGCCAAAGCCTCGTCAACGCTCATGCCTCTGAGCCAGTAGCCGCGCAAAGCAAACAGCGCACCAACACGATTTCCGCTCATGCAATGCACCAGCACCGGCGTATCACCGGCGCTGCTCAGCAACGCATCGAGTGCTTCGGCATTACTACGATTTAAGTCATGGCCGCCGACTATCGGCAGATGCGCGTAATACAGACCCAGCTCAGCGGCGAGCGCCGCCTCATCGAAGCTGCCGTGCTCATGCTCAGGCAACATATCGATGACATGCGTAAAGCCCTGCGCCTTCACTTCGGTCAAGGCCTCAGGTGAGACAAACCCGCCGCTATAGAGGCCTGATGCACCTTGCATCAGGTTCGGAATATGCAGTCTCGCGGTATTAATAGTCATTCATGTGCTCCCGTTAGAGTGAGGCAATGATGCATGCTGCCAGTAAATTAGCGCTTCAACAGCAGGCGGTCGTGCAGCCACATGCCCGCCAGCAGCGTGGCACAGAAAAATAGAATATCGCCCTGACCTGTGCCGATGTTTACCAATGCTGGGCCTGGGCATAGGCCAGATAGACCCCAACCGATACCAAATAACATGGCGCCGATGACCAGTTTCGCATCAATAATATTGGCCAGAGGCCAATTGAACGTGGCGGCGAATAACGGCTTCTTCAGCCTGTGCATCAGGGCAAAGGCCGGCACTGTCACCGCAATTGCACCGCCCATGACAAACGCTAATGTCGCATCCCACTGCCCCGTCAGGTCGAGAAAGTCTTGGACCTTGTAGGGGTCAGACATGCCCGAATAAATTAGGCCCCAGCCAAAGAGTGCGCCGGCTAATAACGCCATAATGATGCCCATCTTATGCACCTCCGTGACGTAAAAAGTAGACTGTAATAAAACCGCTGAGCATAAACACCACGACCGCGGTGAGTGAGCGCAGAGAGCGCCGAGCAAGGCCGCAGACGCCATGACCTGAGGTGCAGCCGCTACCTAAGCGCGTGCCGAAACCAACCAATAGTCCTGCCGCACCGAGCAGCCAGAAATTACCTTGCGTAGGTAAACTGACGGCCGGTGCAATCAACACACCAACACCCACCAGGCCAGCCAAAAAAGCCAATCGCCAGGCACGCTCATCATCGGGTAAACGCTGCAGTAAGCTGCCGGCAATACCGCTAATGCCGGCAATGCGGCCGATGCTGATCATCAACACGACCGAAGCAAAACCAATAACTAAGCCGCCAATAAGGCCAGCTTGAAAACTCTCGGGAATGGTCATTTAACGCCCCCTCTAATAGTTTATATTTTTATATTATGTAGGGCGCAGATGGGTTTGTACACCCTCGCTCGTGCCGAGCAACAAGACATCAGCAGGGCGTGCAGCAAATAGGCCGTTGGTGACAATACCAGTGAGGTTATTTAGGCGCTGCTCAAAGGCCACTGGGTCGGTGATGTGCAGGCCGTAGGTATCCAAAATGACATTGCCGTTGTCAGTAACAAAGCCCGTACGGTACACCGGGCTACCGCCCATTTTTACCAACTCACGGGCAATCATCGAGCGTGCCATCGGGATGACTTCGATCGGTAAAGGAAACTTACCCAGCGTGCTTACCCATTTGCTAGCGTCGGCAATGCAAATGAACTTATCCGCCAACGCCGCGACGATTTTCTCGCGCGTCAGTGCGCCGCCACCGCCTTTAATCATGGCGAGTGTCGGTGTTATTTCATCGGCACCATCGACATAAATACTGATGCGATCGACTTGGTTTAAATCGACGACTTCAATGCCAATGGCCAGCAGGCGATCACGCGTTGCGTCGCTACTGGCCACCGCGGCGCTGACTCGGCCTTTCACCTTGGCCAGTGCATCAATAAATGCATTGGCGGTGGAGCCAGTACCGACACCGAGTATTTCACCTGGTTGCACATAGGCAATGGCGGCCTCAGCAACAGCGCGTTTTAGGGCATCGGCAGATAAAACAGCGGGCATAGCAAACTCCACAGGCATCACGAGCACGGGTAATGTCGCGTAGTATACTCACTGCCATTGCTTAAGAGTTATCTGACCATGCTCGATGCTGTCGTCAAACGCATTTTACAAGCGCGTGTCTATGATGTGGCTATTGAAAGCCCGCTCGATGAAGCGGCGCTGTTGTCGAAGCGCCTGAAGAATCGCGTGCTGATTAAGCGCGAAGACTTGCAGCCGGTATTTTCCTTCAAGCTGCGCGGTGCCTATAACAAAATTCGCCTACTGCCTGAGGCTGATCGTGCACGCGGCGTGATTTGTGCATCGGCAGGTAATCATGCGCAAGGCGTGGCGTTGGCGACAAAAAAGCTTGGCATCAAAGGCGTCATTGTGATGCCGCAAACCACACCCGATATTAAGGTCAATGCGGTTCGCGCATTAGGCGCGCAGGTCGTGTTGCATGGCGATAACTACGACGAAGCCTTTGCCCATGCACAACAGCTGATGGATGAAAAAGGTTACACCTTTGTCCATCCCTTCGATGATCCAGACACCATTGCTGGCCAAGGCACTGTGGCAATGGAAGTGCTGCGCCAACATAACGGCGACATCGATGCGGTGTTTATTCCTTGCGGCGGCGGTGGGCTAATGGCGGGCATGGCCGCCTATATCAAACATGTGCGCCCAGAGATTCGTGTCATTGCCGTGGAGGCCGAAGATTCGGCCTGCTTAGCGGCCGCACTGAAGGCCGGCAAACGCGTAATACTGCCTCATGTGGGCTTATTTGCCGATGGCGTTGCGGTAAAGCAAATCGGCAAATACAACTTCGAGATCGCTCAACACTGTGTTGATGAAGTCATTACCTGCACTACTGATGAGATCTGCGCAGCCATCAAAGATATCTTCGAGGAATGCCGCTCAATTGCTGAGCCAGCGGGGGCACTGTCCATCGCCGGCCTGAAAAAGTATGTGCAGCGCGAGGGCGTGACTCAGCAAACCTTAGTCGCGGTGAATTCCGGCGCCAATATGAACTTTGATCGCCTACGCCATATTGCCGAACGTACCGAGCTTGGCGAAGGTCGCGAGGCGGTGTTGGCAGTGACCATCCCCGAAAAAGCTGGCGCATTTAAATCGTTCTGCCACGCGATCGGTAAGCGCAACCTTACCGAATTTAACTATCGCTACTCGAGCGCGAGTGCAGCGCATGTGTTTGTTGGTGTATCGCTTAAGCCGGGCCTTGATGCGCGCTTAGAGCTAGTCGACAGCCTGCGTAAAAAAGGCTACGAAATCTTAGATTTATCCGATGACGAAATGGCCAAGCTGCACACACGGCACTTAGTCGGAGGTCATGCTGGCCTAAGCGATGAGCGTCTATTTCGCTTCGAATTTCCAGAGCGCCCTGGCGCCCTGATGGCGTTTTTGAACGAGCTCGGCACGCAATGGAATATTTCGCTGTTTCATTACCGCAATCATGGTGCCGCTTATGGCCGCGTACTGATCGGCCTGCAGCTGGGTGATAAGCCCATCGCTGAGTTGATCAAGTCCTTAGAGGCCGTGGGCTACCCCTATTCAGATGAAAGCGACAACCCCGCGTATCAGCTGTTTTTACGCTAAAGCGCTTTCGTCTGCAGCTTATGGTGCACATGCCCGACCAACTCTGACGGAATAAGCACCGCAAGGCGCTGACTCTTCAGCTCCGGACAGTTATGCAGCAGGCGATCGACAAAGCTGTCATTAACCACATATCCCGCCGGCGCCATGAGCTGGCCGCGCGGTGTATGCACAGCCTCCAGCAGCACCATGCCAGCGCGCAACATATCTGGCGTGAGCTTAAGTTGCCGCGCCACATCGGATTGCGGGCCCAGCTCCTCAGCCAACGCTGCTAACACCGGACTGTGCTCACCAACCTGCTCAGCCAGACTCGCTAATGCCTCTTTGCTGGGCAAGCCCGAGGCCTCAAAGCGGGCGTAACTTTGTACCAGCAGAATAATCTCTACCTGTGCCATTAGTCCCGGCGCTAACGGCTGTTGCTGCTTGCTCGCTAAGCTCGGCTCAATGATCGCCAGTAACTGACACACCGGCTCAATGCGGGGAATTTTCGCCAGCATATCCCAGGTGCGCTGATGCGCTTGCGACAGCAGACTGCGCTCCGCAACCGACAAGGCCAACCCGCACATGACTTTTTCTTGCAGCGCTTCCGGCAAACCAACCAGCCCAAGATTGGCCAGCATAATGGCCATGGGGCTGGCCCACGACATCGGCAAATGGCAGCGCACACACAGACGTTGCAGCAAGTCAGCCATGCGCTGGGCCTGACCAAAACTTGCAGGACTAGCCATCGCCAAGGCATCAACCAAGGCATACATGCAGCCTTTCACGGTCTTTTCTAACAGCTCTTTTTCAGCGGTCACTAAGCGGTATTGTGTCAACGCATCGCCTACCGACTGATGCAACTCGTCACGCGGGCAGGGCTTGCTGAGAAAGCGAAAAATATAGCCTTGATTGACCGCACGCATGGCTGCATCGATGTCGCTATAACCCGTCAATAAAATGCGTGATACCAGCGGACGACGCTCGCGACAGGCAGCTAAAACCGCATC
>JBDSQT010000222.1:0-14596 GCA_039929665.1 Paraperlucidibaca sp. | reverse complement strand
TATGACCCATGACATGTTGGCGCTCGCCAAGCTCGGCGATTGGGATGCTGCACTACGCTTGCAACAACAGCGCCGCGATGCCCTCGAGCTATTTTTTGCCGATGTGCCGGCGACGCTGGCCAAGGATGATATTGCCACCACCATACGGACCATTTTGCAGTTCGATGCCGAACTCACGGGTCACTTGCAGCATAGCCGCCAGGCACTGATGGTTGAAGCGCGTAGCGCACGCCAACAGCGTCAAGCGGCTGGCGCGTATTTAAGCTATTCGAGCTAAGCTCACGAGAACAGCATGACCGACGCTACGCACGACCATTACGAAGAGGCATTGCACGAGGCGATTAGCCTAAGCGGTCAGCTGCCGATGCGCTATACAAGCTCTAAGCAGGCGTTGAGCGAGGCCGAGCTGCTCAATATCAACGAGCGTAACCTGATGTTGCTCAATGCTATCGAAGTCGCCGAAGTGCAGCGCTACGTCGCAGACTCTGACAGCGATGATGGCGTGCAAGTTGAGTTATTGCGGCTTGAGGCCAAGGTCGACTTATTACTCGGCTTGATGAATCAATTACTGAGCCAGCAGAGTGATATTCCACCGGCCTGTTCAGTGAGTTTGAATGCTGTGGCATTACAGTGGCAGGCGGGTGCCATCGACGCATCAGTAGGTGACTATGCGGTGGTAGAGCTACATGTTCATAATGCCGTGGCGATGCCGCTGAAGTTACCGCTGCGCATCATCAGTACAGAGCGTGGTGGGCTTTATGGCTTGTCTGCGTTAACACAAAATTCCCTCGATAAATTCCTCTTTCGTCAACATCGCCGCGCCATTGCGGTCAGTCGGCAGGCCCGCAACGAAGCCTAGGCCAGTTACATTGCTTACAGAGTTGCGACACTTCTTGCTATGAAACTGGACTGAATAAAAGCGTCAAATATCCGACTAATAGGTCATCAAAGTTCTGACATGGATATTTGGCAATGACCTCTTCCCTTGCACTCAATACGACAACCCCTATTCGCGTACGTAACCCCTTAGGGCGCTCAGCCGCTATTGAGACCGTGCGGGAGTTAATTGCCCAGGTCGCGCCGCATGCCACGGTGGTACTTATTCAGGGGGAGTCTGGCAGCGGCAAAGAGGTTGTCGCCCGTGCCATTCATGATTGTTCGCCGCGTCGCAACAAACCCTTTGTGCCTGTGAACTGCGGGGCTATCCCCGCCGACTTGCTTGAAAGCGAATTATTCGGCCATGAAAAAGGGGCGTTTACCGGTGCCATCAGTACCCGTAAAGGTCGTTTTGAGATGGCCGAAGGCGGTACCTTATTTCTCGATGAAATTGGCGATATGAGCTTGCCCATGCAGGTCAAGCTCCTGCGTGTCCTGCAAGAGCGCTGCTTTGAGCGGGTCGGCAGCAACCAAACCATCAAAGCCAATGTGCGCATTGTGACCGCTACACACCGCGACTTGGAGACCATGGTCGATTTGGGCAGCTTCCGCCAAGACCTCTATTTCCGTCTCAATGTATTTCCCATCACGGTGCCGGCTTTACGCGAACGTCTTGATGACTTGTCGATGTTTATTCGCCACTTTAGTCAGCGCCAAATCGAGCGCAACACTACACCACCCGTGTTCACCGAAGAGGTCATGGCAGCGCTCTCGACGTATCAGTGGCCAGGCAATATCCGCGAATTAGAAAATCTTGTTGAACGCTTATCGATCACGCATTCGGGTAAAACCTTAGGCGTCATCGATCTGCCAGCACGCTATTACCCGCTCGATGTCTTGGAGACAGAAATAACGCTTGAGGCTGAGCGTAAAGCCGCTCGCCAAGCAGTATTGGAGCAAGAGGCGGTAAAGCGTCAAACACTCCTTAGCGTCAATAAAATGCCGCCTATTCCCGCCGATCTCGACTCGCCTGCTCAGCGCGAAGCTGAACAGGCCATGCTCTTTGATGCGCAGAAACAACCCGCAGAGCGCGTCTATATGACCGATAGCGAGTTGCCTGAAGAGGGTTTAGACCTTAAACAAACCCTGCAGGACCTTGAGGTTCGCTATATCACTGAGGCCCTAGCGCGGGTTGAGGGCGTGGTGTCACGCGCGGCACGCTTACTTTGCCTGCAGCGCACGACGCTGGTTGAGAAGATGAAAAAACTCGGTCTGCAAGCCCTTAGCTAAGAACTGGCATAGCACTTGCTTAGTATCAAGGCAGACGGGCAATACCTTTGCCCATGGCTTTAGTTAACAAGGGGTATGCGCATGACCAGTGTCAGCGGAGTCGACAACATACTCAGCCAAATTCGCGCGATGCGCCAAAATACCCCAGGCATTGGCTCGGTACCGGCACCAGGCATTGCAGGTGTTGATCCTAGTCAAGCGGCCGTTAGGCCTTCGGGTTTTGCCGACATGCTCAAGCAGGGCATCGACAGCGTTAATAACGTACAGCAAAGCGCCGCCGCCAATACCGCCGCGTATGAGCGCGGTGACCGCGAAATGAGCCTGACTCAGGTCATGGTCTCACTGCAAAAATCAGATGTGTCATTTAAGGCCGCCGTTGAGGTGCGCAACAAAATGATTGATGCCTATCACGAAGTTATGCGGATGTCGGTATGAGTCAGTTCAATGCCATGAATGCAAATCTGTCGACCTTGGCACAAGCACCTTGGCTTCGTCAGCTACTGGTTCTTATCGGCATTGCCGCTAGCGTGGCATTGGGTGTTAGTTCGGTGATGTGGTCGCAAGGACCGGACTACAAAACGCTCTATAGCAGCCTCGCCCCCGATCGTGCCTCGGCGGTGATCGACACGCTGAACACGCTGAACATTCCCTACAAAGTTGAAAATGTCACGGGTGCCATCCTCGTACCCAGCGAGCGTTTACATGATGCGCGTATGAAGCTCGCCGGCAGCGGTTTAGCCAGCGGCGATGGCAGTGGCCTGGAAATGATGAAGGACGAAAAGGGCTTTGGCGTCAGCGAGTTCATGGAGACGAAAAAATACCAACACGCGATTGAGACTGAGTTGGCGCGCACCATCGAAAGTCTGCATCAAGTGCGTCGAGCCCGTGTGCATTTGGCCATCCCTAAACAAAGCGTATTTGTCCGTGAGCGTAAATCAGCCACGGCATCTATTTTTCTCGATGTATTTCCTGGCAGTGTGATTGAAAAGCAGCATGTAAATGCCATCGTTAATTTAGTGGCTTCGAGCATCCCCGATTTAGTCGCTGAGCAGGTCACCGTGGTCGATCAGCAAGGTAATTTGCTATCGGAAAAAGAGGATGATGCGCTGGCACAAGGCTCGCGCCAATTTGACTACCGCCAGCGTGTTGAGAAAACCTATGAGTCGCGCATTGAGCAACTGATTGCCCCTATCGTGGCATCTGGAAAAGTGCGAGTGCAGGTTGCCGCAGACATCGATTTTGCCAGTTCGCAAGTCAGCCGCGAGAGCTGGAATCCAGAGCGTCAAGTGGTGCGCAGCGAGCAGATCAATAGCGATAGCCGTGGCAGTAATAATCCCAATGCCAATGCCATGGGTATTCCTGGCGCGCTGTCGAATCAGCCTATTGCTAAGACGCCAGAAACACCTGAGACGCCAACAGCTCCAGCGGCCAATGGCAGTCAGTCGATCACGCGCAATTATGAAATTGAACGCACCTTAAATCATAGCGACACACCCGCCGGCACCATTAAGCGTATGTCGGTAGCTGTTGTGGTCGATGGTCGTCCACAAAAAAATGCCGAAGGTAAAATCATTAAAGCGGCGCCCAATGCGGCAGAGCTAGAGCGCTTGACGATGCTGGTACAGGACGCTGTCGGTTATGTTGCCGAGCGTGGCGATAAAGTCACTGTGGTGAGTGCCGACTTTGCACCAGACATTGTGGCCGATGAGGCCGATGTGCCAGGGTTTTGGCAAGAGTCGTGGTTTGCTCAGCTTCTGCGTCAAGGCTTAACCGGTTTGGGGGTGCTGCTCCTGGTGCTCTTGGTGCTGCGTCCAGCGATTAAAAGCCTCTTGGTCGGCAATCAAATGCGCGCGCTACCTGCCGCTGCTGATCAAGGTGCACAGGGTGGCGATGCTGAGTATGTCGGCCAGCAGCAGGCCGCCTTAGGTCATGCCTCCGGGGTGCCGCTGCAACTAGGTCATGATTTCGATAAAAAGGTCAGCTTTGTGCGTAACGTGGCGGCGGAAGATCCCAAGCGCGTTGCTCAGGTGGTAAAAAACTGGGTGAATACCAATGGCGAACTCTAGTGTCGTGAGTCCAAGTAGTAGTCACCAAGCGGCGATGCTGCTGCTGATGATGGGCGAGGAGCAAGCGGCAGAAGTGCTGCGCCATATCGACTCGGACTCCGTTGAAAAAATTGGTATGGCCATGGCCGCTATTCGTGAGGTCAACCACGAGCAAGCCGAGGCTGTGGTGTCGCGCTTTCAAGAAACCATAGAGTCGCAAACTTCCTTGGGCGTTGGCGTGTCTGGCTATGTCAGAAAAGTGCTGATGTCCTCGCTTGGAGAGGATCGCGGTAAGACATTAGCTGACCGTGTATTAGGTGATGATGAGCCGCTGGAGATTGACTCACTGCGCTGGATGGACTTAGACACAGTGGTGCATATGTTGCGCGATGAGCATCCACAAATAGTCGCCATCACGCTCGCTCATATGTCGCAAGATCAGGCTGCTTATATCGTCAAGCAGCTGCCTGTGGCGCTGCAGGATGACGTGGTTTTGCGCATCGCAACGCTGGAAAAAATACCGCAGGCCGCGATGCGTGAGCTGCAAGATATTTTACATAACAAAATGCAGCTATCAGGCAATTTCAAATCCAAAGCTATTGATGGTGCGAGTACGGCGGCGAGCATCATTAACAACCTTGGCGGTGATGTTGGGAAGCGCATCATTAGTTCGCTAGAAAAAACCGACAGTAAATTGACGGAGAAACTCAAAGACCTGATGTTTGTTTTCGCTAACCTAGTACAGGTCACCGATAAAGGCATGCAGCTGCTACTTCGTGAGGTCTCGACTGACTTGCTTACCGTGGCACTGAAGGGTGCTGATGAAAAAGTCCGCGATAAACTTTTTCGCAATATGTCTAAACGCGCCGGCGAAATGCTGCTTGAAGACATGGAAGCGCGTGGTCCCGTAAAGCTCAGTGAAGTAGAAACTGCGCAGAAAGAAATTATTACCATTGCTCGTCGATTGGCAGAGGACGGCACCATTTCCTTAGGTGGTAATGGGGATGACTATGTCCAGTAACGCGACGTGGGCGCGTTGGCATATGCCATCTGTTGACGGCCCTGCGGCTGCTAAGCCAGTAGAAGAGCCATCACTAATGTCTGAAGCCAAGCTCGCCGAGCTACACGATACCGCACGGCGTGAGGGTTGGGAGCAAGGTCTGAATGAAGGCCGAACCGCCGCCAAGCAGGAGCTAGAGGCGCAGGTACAACGCTGGCAGTCGCTAATGAGCCAGCTCGCCGAGCCCTTAGCAGCTGTCGATACTGCTGTGCAAACGCAGCTCTTAGATTTAACCATGGCGCTGGCCACCCAATTAGCGCAGCTCGAAATCTCCGTACATCCTGAGCAAGTGCTGATCGTCGTGCGTGAAGCGATCGCCTTGCTGCCCTCGGCTAGTGGTCGTATTCGGGTGCAACTCCACCCTGATGATTTGCGCTTTGTAGAAGGCCAAATGACACCTGATGAAACGCATTGGCAGCTCATCGCCAGCCCTAGCATGGGCCGCGGAGGCGTGCAGGTCAGCACAGAAAATACCCATATTGATGAGCGTTTTGAGACCCGTTTGGCGCGCACCTTTGAGCGCTTGATTGGCCAGGCTGAGCCTGCCAATAGTGCAGCTGAACATGCCGCATGAGTAGCTTAAATAATCCCAGCGCGCGCTGGTCACAATGGCTAAGCGATCGCCGTCGGCAGCTTGGCGATGTGCCGGCGCCTGTGGTGGAGGGCAAGCTCAAGCGCGTGGTTGGCTTGATGCTTGAAGCCGTGGGCTGTCAGGTGCCCATTGGTGGCTATTGCATGGTGCAAACCATCGACCACGATTGGCTAGAAACCGAAGTCGTTGGCTTTTCCGGCGAGCGCATTTTACTGATGCCCACCGGCGATATGCGTGGTGTTATGCCCGATGCACGGGTGATTCCGCAAACCCGCAGCGCTAGCGTTCCGGTTGGTGATGGCCTACTGGGCCGCGTCATCGATGCCGCGGGTAATCCGCTCGATGGCAAAGGCTCTTTAAACTGCAGCAGCACGCGTTCGCTGCAATCGGCACCCATTAATCCGCTCTCACGCAAACCCATTCGTGAGCCCTTAGATGTTGGCATTGGCGCTATCAATAGCTTGCTGAGTGTCGGGCGTGGTCAGCGTATTGGCTTATTTGCTGGCAGTGGTGTGGGTAAGTCAGTGCTCTTGGGCATGATGACCCGCCATACCGAGGCTGAAGTGATTGTGGTGGCGCTGATTGGTGAGCGTGGCCGGGAAGTTAAGGAGTTTGTTGATCACATTCTCGGCCCTAAAGACATGCGCCGTGCGGTGGTCGTTGCCACGCCAGCAGATCATTCTCCCTTAATGCGTTTGCGTGCTGCTTGGCAGGCGACAGCGATTGCCGAATATTTTCGAGACCAGGGTAAGCACGTGTTACTGCTGATGGATTCGCTGACGCGGTTCGCCCAAGCGCAGCGTGAAATTTCGCTCGCTGTCGGTGAGCCGCCAGCGACTAAAGGCTATCCGCCTACCGTGTTTGCACGCCTACCTGCGCTGGTCGAGCGCGCGGGTAATGGCGACGAGGACGGTGGTTCGATTACCGCGTTCTATACGGTATTGGCCGAGGGCGATGACCAGCAAGACCCTATCGTTGATGCCGCGCGCGCCATTCTCGATGGCCATATTGTGCTGTCGCGACAGTTGGCCGAGGCCGGACATTTCCCGGCTATCGACATTGAGCATTCGGTTAGCCGTGCCATGAACGACATCATCACCGACGAACATAAACACGATATTCGTCGATTCCGACAAGTCTGGTCGACCTATCAGCAGAACAAAGACCTGATCGCCATTGGTGCGTATCAGCGTGGCTCAGATGCGCGTATCGACGAGGCCATCCGCTTGCAACCGAGCATGGCCAAGTTCTTGCAGCAAGACACTCATGAGGCGGTGAGTTACGCGCAAGCGGGCCAGCGCTTAAGTCGCGTCATGGCGGGTGAGGAGATGATATGAATAGGTCGCAACGTTTAAAGCCGGTAGTGGCACTGGCTGAGCGCGAAGAGTCGCAGTTGGCGCAAGCCTATACCGCGCAATTGCAGCATTTACATGTGGCACGCGAAAAATTACAGCAGTTGGTGCATTACCGTCTCGATTACGCGGTGATGGCCGAGCAGGTGCCAGGCCGCCCGATGGACTTAGCGCGTTTGCAGGGCGCGCGGGCATTTCTACAGCGCCTAAGCGAGGCCATTGGCATGCAAGAAGCCGAAATCTGCCGCCTTGATGGTTTCGTCAATAAAGCCCGCGCGAGCTGGTTAGGCGCGAAGCGACATCAGCAAAGTATCAGTGATTTAGTGACGCGCTACCACGCGCAGGAGCGTCAAATTGACGATAAGCGCGAGCAAAATCGCCAAGATGAACTGTCCGGTCAACGCATGGCGTGGCGCTTAAACGCGCAAGTCGGCTGAGGCCATCAAGCAGAGAGCGAACATGAGTGTAATCAGCGTTTTCAGTGACAACAGCACGCCATTGTCGGTGACTGCCACGGCCGCAGCGGGTAGTGCAGGCACGAGCTCGGCAGCTGGCTCTAGCGCTGCAGCGAACCCGTTTGTGGCGCTGCTGAGTGGTCTCATGGGGCCGGCGGCTGAGCTAGGCACGGGTGCTGCTGATGTACTGTCGGCAGAGCATGAGCTCGGTGGCACTGGATTAGCTGAGGCGCTGCCTGGTGATATTGCCTCGGCATTAGCTGATGTAGCAGAGGCCTTGGGGCAACTGAAATCGAGCAAATCTGGCGCGCTCGAAATGCATAATGAGGTCGTAGCGCCAGACGCTGTCGATGACGAAGCCTTGACGACCAACACAGCAAATACTGAGCAATTATTGACGCCACTGCTGCAGCCGCTGCCACTGCGTCAGAATCTTGGCGCGGCAGCACGTACGGCAGCGGGCTCTTTAACTAATGCCGCCACGGCCGACAATGCCATGATCATGTCTGCCGCTGGTCTGGCCACATCAGCCAGCAGCAAACAAAACGATGAGGCCCCAAGCGTCAGCACAGAGGATCTCGCCAATGCGCTGAGCAAACCGGCCATCAGTTCAAGCGTTACCAGCACGCTTAATAGCACTACCGATACGCTAGCTGCTACCAAAGACAGTGCAATGCTTGCCCCCGCGCTGAGTGCTATGAAGGACGCCTTACTGCAAGCCGGCGTCGCCGGCGATCAAGCCGATCATTTAATGAGCTTGTCCGCGCAAGGTGCGCCGGCGTCCACAGCCTTAGCTGGCAGCACACCGACTAACGCCGCGCCCACGGCTATGTCAGCTAGCAGCCAATGGACGGTGCCCGGCCATGCCTTGCTGGATAATACCGCGTGGTCATCAGCGATGGCTGATCGCCTCACTTGGCTAGGTCAAAACGGTATGACCAGTGCCTCCCTGCACATCACGCCTGATGATCTTGGCCCCATCCATGTACGCATTCAGATGAGTGAGACGGGCGCTAAAGTCGCTTTCAGCGCTGATCATCACGACACCCAAGGTTTGCTTGAGCGCATGTTGCCGAAACTTAATGCGGCATTTGAAGCGCAAGGTTTGCGCCTTGACGATGTCCGTGTGCAATCGGGGGCCTCGGAAGCCGCGAAGATGGACTTTAATCAGCAGCAAGGGGGTCGCCAGACTGCCCAGCAAGCGCAAACAGGCACTGGGTCATCTGGCCAAGAGGGTCGCTCGAATGGCTAATTGGGCAGCGCTCAAACGGGTGTCAACGGGGTGACAGGCATAGCGGGCGAACCCGCGAGCACCGCATCAGTTAGCAATAGCCAATTAGATGCCTACGCCTAACATCTAGGCGGCCTCTGGGCTTATTGAACTTTAGTAGGCTTAGTACAGATGCTGGCCTACGTTGCCTTGTTATTTTTAGCGCCAACAGTAACTATCGGCTCTCTCTTATTCATTAAGCGCTGGAGCCGATTATGTTTAACGCCCTAAAGCTGAGCAAATCCGACGCTGGTTTCAACGCCGCTGTCTGTGCCATCGATCCCAATGAATTACCCGCTGGCGATGTGCGCATCGCGGTGAGCTATTCCACACTAAATTTCAAAGATGGCTTAGCCATTACCAATCGCTCGCCTGTGGTTCGGCAGTGGCCCATGGTTGCCGGTATTGATGGTGCAGGCGAGGTCATCGAAAGCGCGCATCCTGCGTGGCGCGCTGGTGACAAGGTCATTCTCAATGGCTGGGGTGTTGGCGAGTCGCATTGGGGGTGTTTAAGTCAGCAGGCGGCACTAAAAGGCGATTGGTTGGTGCGCTTGCCCAGCACATTCTCTGAGCGAGATGCCATGGCCATTGGCACCGCTGGCTACACCGCCATGCTCTCGGTAATGGCCTTGGAACAGCAGGGCATCACGCCTGAAGACGGCGAGATTTTGGTCACGGGTGCGAGCGGCGGTGTCGGTTCGGTGGCCGTGGCGCTCTTGGCGCATCTGGGCTATCGCGTGGTGGCCTCGACCGGCTCAGCCGATGCCGCCGACTACTTAATGCGCTTGGGTGCACACGAGGTCATCGATCGAGAGGCCTTGTCCGCTCCCGGTAAGCCGTTGCAAAAAGAGCGCTGGGCCGGTGTCATCGACTCGGTGGGCTCCCACACACTGGCCAATGCCTGTGCCCAAACCCGTTATGGCGGCACGGTGACTGCCTGCGGTTTGGCACAAGGCATGGACTTTCCGGCCTCTGTCGCACCCTTTATTTTGCGCGGTGTACGCTTAATTGGCATCGATAGTGTGATGGCGCCATTGGCGATTCGTGAGCGTGCGTGGCAGCGTTTAGCGCGTGACTTAAGTGCCGAGGCCATCGCCGCGATTGGTGCGACCGAGGTCAGTTTGACGGAGTCGATTGCACAAGCTCAGGCGCTTATGGATGGTAACGTTCGCGGCCGCGTCGTGGTCGATGTCAATCGCTAGGCATAGCCGCTAGTCGCGAGTCGTTCTTGCCGTTATGCTTCGGCATCTGCAAAAGTCCGTAATGAGTTCGCTATGAATGTATTGATCGTGCACGCCCACCCCGAGCCACAATCGTTTACCAGTGCCTTAAAAGACGCTGCCGTGGCGGACTTAACAGCCGCCGGTCATCAGGTCGTGGTGTCTGATCTTTACGCGATGAACTTTAATCCCGTGGCCAGTGCCGCCGATTTTGGTTCGCGCGGCAGTGCCGACTATTTAAATTACGCCTTAGAGCAGCGCCACAATGTCAAAGCTGAAAGCATGGCATCTGACATCGCCGCTGAGTTAGAGAAGATCAAAGCCGCTGACTTAGTATTGTTAAGCTTCCCGCTCTATTGGTTCTCGCTGCCAGCCATTTTGAAGGGCTGGATAGATCGCGTCTTTGTCTCTGGTGTGGTCTATGGCGGTCGCCGTATTTATGATCAAGGCGGCTTAAAGGGTAAGCGCGCGCTGGTCATTGCCACCACGGGCGGTCGCGATCATATGCTCAGTGCCGGCGGTATTCATGGTGACTTAACCGAGACACTGAAGCCTTTACTGCAGGGCACTTTGGGTTATGCCGGCATGACGGTGCTGTCGCCGTTTTTTGGCTTTCATGTGCCTTATATTAGCCAAGAAGATCGCGAGGCCGTGCTCGCAGATTTCCGCTCACAACTAGCCACTATTGATCAACGCCAGGCCTTAGAGATGCCGTCACTGGCCAACTTTGACGCTGAAATGAAACCGCTCTGAGGTCATGACCATGCTAGAAACTATTCAATCAATCATCGTAGACATTGTGCCCACGCTTGAGCTCTGGCTTGGCGGCCCTGTGGACTGGAAACAAATCATTTTACTGGGTTTGTCGCCGCTGTTTATCGCCACATTTTTAGTCGAATGGTGGTTTATGCGCCGGCGCGGCCAAGGCTCGCAGTTTAAGGGCAAAGACATCCTCACCAACTTGAACCTAGGTGGTGCTTATCAAGTCTTTGAACTGATCGTACATGCACTGTTTTTCATGGCCGCGATGCATTGGGTCTATGACCAGCGCTTCTTCAATGTGTCGGTGAATATCTGGACCATTGTTCCGCTGTTTATTCTGCTGGAGTTTTGCTACTACGTGTTTCACCGCAGCAGCCACCGCGTGCGCTGGTTTTGGTGTGCGCATGTCGTGCATCACAGCGGCGAACACATGAACCTGACCACCGCCATGCGCCAAAGCATGCTGTATTCGCTGACCGGCTATTGGCTGTTTTTCACGCCATTAATGCTTATCGGCATCTCTCCCGAGATTACGCTGGCCATGTATGCCGCAGACTTGGCCTATCAGTATTTTGTTCATACTGAGTCGGTGCGTAAGCTGCCGGCCTGGTATGAGTATGTCTTTGTCACACCGTCACACCACCGTGTCCATCACGGCCGTAACCCGCAATACATCGATAAAAATTACGGTGGCGTGTTGATCATTTTTGACCGCTTATTTGGCACCTTTGCTGCTGAAGAAGAGAAGGTCGAATACGGCATCGTGCGGCAAGTGCATAGCAATAATATCCTGACACTGAACTTTCACGAGTTCATCGATATGGTTCGCGACATGGCCAAACCGGGGTCCATTAGTCAGCGCGCAAAGCACCTATGGGCACCGCCGGAATGGGAGCGTCCTGCCGCTGAGCAGCCGATTAAGCCTTAATGTCTGTACCCGCGCGGCCTAGGCTGCGCTAAAATTCCTTAATCTTTGCCTTTTGACTTTTGCCATGACCACTTCTACTGAAACCGCGGCGCAGCGCCTAGTACAACATCACCTCGATGGCTTACAGCTGCCGCCTAGTGATAGCGACAACTTAAGCCATGAGCAGCGCCGTGTCTTGCGTGATGAAATCAAAGCGTTATTGATAGCCAAAGATGCGGTGTTGGTCGCGCATTACTACACTGACCCCGAGCTGCAGTCGCTTGCCGAAGAGACCGGCGGCTGTGTATCGGACTCGCTGGAAATGGCGCGTTTCGGCAATGCCCATCCCGCGAAAACACTGGTGGTCGCTGGCGTGAAGTTCATGGGCGAGACCGCAAAAATTCTCAACCCTGAAAAGCGTGTGTTGATGCCGACACTGGAAGCGACGTGCTCCCTAGACTTAGGTTGCCCCGCCGATGAATTCAGCGCCTTTTGCGATGCTCATCCGGACCATACCGTGGTGGTTTACGCGAATACCTCGGCCGCTGTGAAAGCCCGTGCCGACTGGGTGGTGACGTCCAGCATTGCCGTAGATGTCGTTGATCATTTGACGGGGCTGGGCGAGAAAGTATTGTGGGCACCGGATAAATACCTCGGCGCTTATGTGCAAAAAACCACCGGTGCCGACATGCTGCTATGGGATGGCTCATGCATTGTGCATGAGGAGTTTAAGGCGCGTGGCATCTTAGATTTAAAGCTGCAGTACCCTGATGCCGGTGTGTTGGTGCATCCAGAGTCACCGGAGTCTGTGGTGGCGGTGGCTGATGCTGTGGGTTCGACATCACAGCTCATTGCGGCGGCAAGAGACCTGCCGCATCAGCAGTTTATCGTGGCTACTGATCGTGGAATTTTTTACAAAATGCAGCAGGCTGCGCCGAATAAAACCTTTATGGCAGCGCCCACGGCGGGCAATGGTGCAACCTGTCGCTCCTGCGCACATTGCCCATGGATGGCAATGAACTCGCTAGAGAGTCTCGCGCAAGTGTTAAGAAGTGGCGGTCAGGAGGTGTTTGTCGATGAGCCCACGCGCGTGCTAGCGATGCAGCCTTTGCAGCGCATGCTGGACTTCTCTGCTGAGCTTAAGCGCAGTCGCGGCGGCTAAAGCTAACGCTCGCGATTGTCATCGACAACGTGACTAGCGGAACTCTTGATTCAGCTTGCGCATCACCACCAGTCGGCGTTGCAGTTGCGTGCTTAATGAGTAGTTCTCGCCAGCTAAGCGCAAGGCATTATTGAGCTGATCTTCAGCGGCTAACTGGCGGCCTTCCAAAAACAAATACTCAGCGCGTGAGCGGAACACACCGAGCCCATCTTGCTGTTTTAGTGAGCAGTCGGCGATCAGGCGCCACAAGCCATTGTCATTTGGACGACTGAGCACGGCTCTATCCAAGTCAGCACGAATAGCATCGGCTTTGCCCAAGGGCAGGGCGGCTTTCGTTAACCGCTGCAATAGGCTGGGCTGATTGGGAAATAGTGCGAGACTATCGCGCGCTTTCTCGTAGGCACTGGCGTAGTTGCGCGTGGCTAAATCCAGATCAATATCACTGATGCGAAAGTCCAGTCGATTCGGGTCGCTTTTTAACAACGGTGCCAAGGCGTCACGCGCACCGATAATATCGGCTTTGCGCAGCAGCGCTAAACTCAGGCCCAAACGACTCGCGTCGGTATTGCTATTGCTGTCGAGCGAATTACGAAACGCGGTGATTAATTCGTCGAGCTGTTTGCTATAGGCGACCTGTAAGCGCACCTGAATAAACTGAAACTCAGGATGATTTGTCAGCGCTGTGCGTGGGCTATCAGCCACGCGGCGCGCCAGATCAGACAGGCGAGTGGAGGAGAGCGGGTGGGTTAGCAAAAATTCGGGCAAATAGCCTAGGCGGCGGGTATTGCGGTCAAGTTTTAAGAAAAATGCCGGCATTGCGCGCGGGTCATAACCGGCGTCGATTAGTGTTTGTAGGCCTAGACGATCAGCCTCTTGCTCATAAGCGCGGCTGTAGCGCAGCTGGTTTTGCACAGCAATGGCCTGAGCCGAAGCGCCAACTGCCACGCCTAAATCACCCCCCGCGCCGGCGGCAGCACCTGCGATACTGGCCAATAGGCCAGCCAGCGCTAGCCATTGGTTGTACTGATTGGCCTCTTGCGAGCGGGCAAAGTGGCGTTGGCTTAAATGACCTAGTTCGTGTGAAAGCACGCTGGCCAGCTCATCTTCACTATCGGAGCTTAAAATCAGGCCAGTATTGACGCCAATCACGCCTCCCGGCACTGCAAATGCGTTGATTTGCGTGTCATCAATAACAACGCTTGAGAAGTTCGGTTGTTGTAACGAGGTGTGCATCGACAGCTTATAGAGTAAGCCTTCGATGTAGTCGCGAACCAAAGGGTCTGGCCACAAGGCTGCGCTACCGCGGAGTTGACGCAACCAGGCTTGGCCTAAGCGCTGCTCAGTTGGGCCATCGGCAATTAAGTCGGCAGGTTGTCCGAGCGTGGGTAGTGCGTTGGGGTCATCAAAGCTATCGGCATGCGCTGCCGTGCTGGCCGCCAAGCTCAGCGCGGTCACATGCAGTAGCGGTGAGCTAATGAGTGCGGCATTGAGCACCGGCATGAGTGCTAAAACGCCGCAGCGAAGGTGACGCGAAATAGGCGGCAGGCGATAGCGATGGGTCACGCATAAACTCCCTAGGCCGGCAGCAGTGCCGGAGGCTCATGG
>JBDSQT010000221.1:0-3006 GCA_039929665.1 Paraperlucidibaca sp. | reverse complement strand
ATTTAAAGCGCATGTGGCGCATTGGCGCACGCAAGCAGATATGACCGTGGTGGCCACAGGTGAGCATTGGTACGGTCAGCAAGCGGTGGCCTTAGGCTTGGTCGACAGTCTGCAAACTAGCGATGATTATTTGCGCCAACGCGCGAAAGAAGCTGAGCTTTTTGCGCTGCATTGGCGCGAGAAAAAGACCTTGGGTCAGCGTTTGGGGATTGCCGCGACGAGCTCAGTGGATAGTCTATTGCTGCGTTGGTGGCAGCGTAGTGTGCAAGCACCGCATCTATAAGCACTTCCATGTGCGGTCTGCCATGTTGCGCGTTTCTCGGCTATTGATGCACTGCTTCAACAAATTGCTGTAAGCCTATCCAAATGGCAGCAATGGTCAGCAGGGTGATGAGAATGCCGCTGAGGACAAAAATCTCAGCGGATTCGGCATTTTCATCGAGGTCAGTTTGTTTTAGGCCGGCAACATTAAAACCGCTGCGTAATATTCGGCTGATAGCCAGACGAAAGCGCGTGCGCTTTTTGATTTTGACACCGCCTGGCGGTGTTGGATTGCTATAGCCATTGGACACAAAAAAGCCTCCGTCTGTTTGACGCCGCAAGGGCATGACCAGATCATTCTTGGATGATCGGTCATGGAGGTTGCTCATGCCGATCGTTTAGTTATTGTCCACATCATAGCCTAAATTTGGCATTAGCCAACGCTCGGCCGTGGCCATGTCCCAGCCCTTGCGTTGCGCATAGTCTTCGACCTGATCTTTGCCTATTTTGCCAACATTGAAGTAGGTCGCTTGTGGATGTGCGAAATACCAGCCAGACACCGCTGCCGTGGGGTACATGGCGAAGTGTTCGGTGAGCACCGTGCCGGTATTTTCAGTGGCATTAAGCCAGCGGAACAATTCAGCTTTCTCGCTATGCTCAGGGCAGGCGGGGTAGCCAGGTGCTGGACGAATGCCAGCATACTTCTCGGCGATTAAGTCGCTATTGTCGAGCTGCTCATCGTGCGCATAGCCCCAAAACTCTAGGCGCACGCGTTGGTGTAGACGCTCAGCAAAAGCCTCAGCGAAGCGATCTGCCAAGGATTTTATCAAGATGCTGTTATAGGTGTCGCCGGCATCATCGAAGGTTTGCGCAAACTCATCAGCGCCGTGTATCGATACCGTGAAGCCGCCAACATAGTCCTGTGTGCCACTTTCCAGTGGCGCAACGAAGTCGGCTAATGAGAGATTCGGCTTGCCGCTAACCTGCTCATTTTGCATGCGTAAGCTATGGATTTCGCCCAATACGACTGATTTGTCGGCATCGGCCCAAACCCGCACGTCATCAGCGCCCACACGATTCGCTGGCCATAAGCCAATGACACCACGGACTCGAAGATGTTTGCCGGCAATAATGGTTTTCAACATGGCTTGCGCATCGTTGAACAGGTCACGTGCCGCTTCGCCAACCACCTCATCCTGCAAAATCGCTGGATATTTGGCGTGCAGGCTCCAGGCCATAAAGAACGGCTGCCAATCGAAGTATTCGACCAACTCGCTTAAGTCATAATGATCAAAAACCTGCACACCCAGCTGCTGTGGCGTGACTGGCTTGGCGTCTGCCCAATTGCTTTGTAGGCCAACGGTCACCGCCTGCTCATAGCTGAGGCGCTTACCGCGCGGCTCGCGGTTATTGATACGTTCACGTGTTTCAGCGTATTCGGCGCGGCGCTCTGCAATAAAGGCGGGCTTGGCGGCTTTGTTTAGTAAGGTGGTGACGACGCCGACCGCACGTGAGGCATCGGCGACATAAATCACGCCGTCATTGGTGTAATGCGGGTCGATTTTTACCGCCGTGTGTGCTTTTGAAGTAGTCGCGCCACCAATCAATAATGGAATCTTGAAGTTCAGGCGCTGCATTTCGCGCGCGACATGGACCATCTCATCGAGCGAGGGAGTGATGAGGCCGGACAGACCAATGATGTCGACTTTTTCATCGATAGCGGCCTGCAGAATCTTATCGGCTGGCACCATCACGCCTAGGTCAACGATGTCGTAGCCATTACAGCCGAGCACGACGCCGACAATATTTTTACCAATATCGTGGACATCGCCTTTGACGGTGGCCATCAACACTTTGCCCTTAGCCACGATGACGCCATTTTTCTCTTCCTCAATAAAGGGGATGAGGTGGTTCACCGCTTGCTTCATGACGCGTGCCGATTTCACCACTTGTGGCAAAAACATTTTGCCTGAGCCGAATAGGTCACCCACGATGTTCATACCGTCCATGAGTGGACCTTCGATGACATGGATAGGTCGTTCCGCCTGCTGACGCGACTCCTCGGTATCTTCCACGATGAAGGTGGTAATGCCTTTTACCAGGGCGTGGGCTAGGCGCTTGTTAACCGGCCATTCACGCCATGCCAAGTCTTCAACGATCTGCTTACCGCCTTCGCCGCGATAACGCTCAGCGAGCGCCAATAAGCGCTCGGTACCATCTTCGCGGGTGTTCAAAATCACATCTTCAACGCAGGCTTTAAGCTCGGCGGGAATGTCTTCGTAAATCGCCAACTGACCGGCGTTGACGATGCCCATGGTCAGGCCTTTGCGAATCGCGTAGTACAAAAATACCGAGTGGATGGCTTCGCGCACCAGCTCATTGCCGCGGAATGAAAATGAGACGTTTGAAATGCCGCCGGAGATTTTCGCGTAGGGCAGATTGCTAGTGATGTACTCGCAGGCTTCGATAAAATCGACGGCGTAGTTATTGTGCTCCTCGATGCCGGTGGCAACGGCGAAGACATTGGGGTCGAAAATAATGTCTTCGGGCGGAAAACCAACTTCATTAACGAGGATGTCGTAGGAGCGTTTGCAGATTTCTTTTTTGCGCGCGGCGGTATCGGCCTGACCTTGCTCATCGAAGGCCATGACGACGACGGCAGCACCATAGCGCATGCACAGGTGCGCGCGTTGCTTGAACTCATCGACACCTTCTTTCATGGAAATCGAGTTCACCACACATTTG
>JBDSQT010000220.1:0-3311 GCA_039929665.1 Paraperlucidibaca sp. | reverse complement strand
CTCAACGGCGACTACATCTCCGATGCCTTGGCTGCTGAAGTCGGCGGCATCGGCATTGCGCCGGGTGCTAACTTAGGTGGCTCGATCGCCGTATTTGAAGCCACTCACGGCACGGCACCAAAATACGCTGGTCAAGATAAGGTCAATCCGGGCTCGATCATTCTCTCAGCAGAGATGATGTTGCGCCATATGGGTTGGACGGAAGCGGCTGACTTGATCATCCAAGGTGTTGAACGAGCCATTGCGGCAAAAACCGTGACGTATGACTTCGAGCGTCTAATGCCCGATGCCAAGCTGCTGCGTTGTTCTGAATTTGGCGATGCCATCATCAGCCACATGTAGATGCTGTTAAAAACACCTCTAATGGGCTGTGATTTAGCCTGTTAGAGGTGTTTTTTTTGGTCTTGGGGTTTTGCCCGAGGTTTGTTTAGTCGCCGCCCGTGCGCCACTTAAGGCATGTTAAACGTATAAATTGTCTTCGCTTAAGCCTAGGCAGATCAACGCTTTCTGCTACAGTGATGTATCGCTTTAACTTTTTTACAATGTCGTATGAATGCAGTAGGTAAATGGCAAATGAGCCGCGAAGAAAATCATGACGATCAGCCAGATGTTGGTCATACCGCGCTCATTGAGCCAGTAAAACCTGAATTACAGCGACCCAAGCGCTATCAAGTTGTACTGGTTAATGACGATTACACTCCTATGGAGTTTGTTATTGAGGTGCTGGAGCTGTTTTTCGGTCTGACCGGTGAGCATGCGACACGCCTTATGTTACAAGTGCATCACCTGGGTAAAGCAGGTATCGGCTCTTATTCGCGTGATGTGGCAGAAACCAAAGCGGCCATGGTGGTCGATTACGCGCGGCAGCATGAGCATCCGCTGCTGTGTCTGGTAGAGCCGATGCCCTGAGCGTCGGCAAGGAGAGGCAGACATGTTAAGTCGGGAACTAGAGCTGACCCTCAACGTGGCATTCCGCGAGGCGAGGGCTAAACGCCATGAGTTCATCACGGTTGAGCATTTACTCTTGTCATTGCTCGATAACGAGTCGGCAGTCGCCGCCGTGCAGGCGTGCGGTGGAGAGCCCAATGCCATACGCCGCGAATTAGCGACTTATATTGATGATGCCACACCTTTATTACCGGTCCCTGATGGTGGCCGTGAAACGCAGCCGACCTTAGGTTTTCAGCGTGTGCTGCAGCGTGCCGTATTTCATGTTCAGTCGTCGGGTAAGCGTGAAGTCGTTGGCGCTAATGTCTTAGTAGCGATCTTCTCTGAGCAAGAGTCACACGCCGTGTATCTGCTCAAGCAGCAGGGCATCGGTCGTTTAGATGTGGTGAATTACTTGTCCCATGGCAGCTCGTCTGCTGAAGAGCCCAAAGACAGTGAGTCGCCAGAGTTAGATGGGGCTCCTGAAGCGGTGGCTGATTCGGCGCTGGTCAACTACACCATCAATCTTAATGAGATGGCGAAAAAGGGCCGCTTAGACCCGTTGGTAGGACGTGAGCACGAGATTGAGCGCGCAACTCAGGTACTCTGCCGTCGCCGCAAAAATAACCCGATCTTGGTGGGTGAGCCTGGCGTTGGTAAAACCGCTATTGCCGAAGGCTTAGCGTGGTTGATTGTCGAAGGCAAAGTGCCCGACGCCATCGCTGATGGCGTGGTGTATTCACTAGACATCGGTGCCTTGCTGGCGGGCACTAAGTACCGTGGTGACTTTGAGAAGCGCTTTAAGGCCTTGATCAATGAGCTCATCGATAAGCCCAGTGCGATTTTATTTATTGACGAAATTCACACGATCATTGGTGCTGGTTCGGCCGGTGGCGGCGTCCTAGATATCTCTAATCTACTGAAGCCTGCGCTCGCTAATGGCACATTAAAGTGCATGGGATCAACGACTTATCAAGAATATCGTAATCTTTTCGAGAAAGATGGCGCGCTCTCACGGCGCTTCCATAAGATCGATGTGGCCGAGCCCAGTGTCGATGAAACGTATCGCATTTTACGCGGCTTAAAATCGCGATTTGAAGAGCATCACGGTGTGCGTTATGCCGACAAAGCGTTGCTGTCTGCGGCGACCTTGGCAGATCGCTACATCAACGAGCGTTATTTGCCAGACAAAGCCATCGATTTGATTGACGAGGCCGGTGCCTTCCAGCGTTTACAGCCTGTTAGCAAACGCAAAAAAGTCATTAATGTCGCTGATATTGAAGAAATGGTCGCGAAAGTCGCGCGTATTCCGGCGAAGGCCGTGTCTTCGAACGACAAAGAGGCGCTGCGTAATCTTGAACGCGACTTGAAGATGACGGTGTTTGGTCAAGATCCGGCGATCGATTCACTGGCGGCAGCGATTAAGCTTTCTCGCGCTGGTTTGAAATCGCCAGAGAAGCCTATTGGTAGTTTCTTATTCTCCGGCCCCACGGGTGTCGGTAAAACTGAAGTCGCGCGTCAGTTGTCGCGTACATTAGGCATCGAGCTGATTCGCTTTGATATGTCGGAGTATATGGAGCGCCACACGGTGTCGCGCTTGATTGGTGCCCCTCCTGGCTATGTTGGCTTTGATCAAGGTGGTCTGTTGACTGAAGCTGTGGTCAAGCATCCGCACTGTGTGTTGCTGCTCGATGAGATCGAGAAGGCGCATCCAGAGGTATTCAACCTGCTGCTGCAAGTTATGGATCATGGCACGCTGACCGACAACAATGGTCGTAAAGCTGACTTCCGCCATGTTGTGCTGGTGATGACCACCAACGCCGGTGCGGAGCAAATCAGCCGCGCCAGTATGGGCTTTACCCATCAAGATCACAGCACCGATGGCATGGAAGCGCTGAAGAAAACCTTTACGCCAGAGTTCCGTAACCGCCTCGATGGCATCATTGCTTTCGCCGCGTTAGATCCACAGGTCATTGTCAGTGTCGTCGATAAGTTTTTGGTTGAGCTGCAGGCTCAGCTCGACGACAAGCATGTACTGCTTGATGTCGACGAAGAAGCACGCGCATGGCTTGCAGAGAAAGGCTATGACCGCTTGATGGGTGCTCGTCCGATGGCGCGTGTGCTGCAAGAGCATCTGAAAAAGCCGCTGGCTGAGATGATTCTCTTTGGTGCGTTAGCGGAGAAGGGTGGGCGGGTTGCTGTGTCTGTTAAGGCTGATGCTTTGGTGCTTGAAGCTGAGGTGGTTAGTAAGCGGGAGCTGGCAAAGACTGTTTAGGCTTAGGCGCCACGTTGGCGTCGAGGCCGATGGGTGGGTGAGCCACGCTGCGCTCCTCGAATCCCAAAATAAGGCGCCGGGCCAGAGCATGAGGTGAAGCATAGCGCAG